>JBDTNY010000127.1:0-97051 GCA_039933515.1 Actinomycetota bacterium | reverse complement strand
TCGCTCGAGCAGGCCCTGGAGTTCATCCGCGAGGACGAGTGCGTCGAGGTCACCCCGAATCACGTCCGGCTGCGCAAGGTGATCCTCGATCAGAACGAACGCGTGCGCGCGAGCCGCCGCAAGCCCAAGCCCGAGTAGGGCCCGCGCGGGGTAGGGTCGCCGGATGCCCAGACGAACGATCGCCGGCGACCTGCCCGCTCCCATGCTCGCCAAGCTCGAGCCGACGATGCCGGCCGGTGACGGCTGGACCTTCGAACCGAAGTGGGATGGATTCCGGACGGTCGTCGCCGTGGACGACGACGGCTCGGTCAGGCTCGTCAGCCGGGATGGCCGCCCGCTCGGTCGGTACTTCCCGGAGCTCGTGGCGCTGATCGAGGTGGCCGACGCAGGGTCGTTCGTCGCCGACGGTGAGATCGTGCGGGTGGCGGGCGGCGCGATGGAGTTCGACGAGCTGCAGCTGCGTCTGCACCCCGCCGATTCGCGCGTGCGCAAGCTCGCCGCCGAGATCCCCGCCACGCTCGTGCTCTTCGACCTGCTGCGTATGCACGGCGACGACCTCACCGGCCTCCCGCTGGCCGAACGGCGGACCCGGCTGTCCGAGCTGGCCGGCCAGGTCGGGTGGGCACAAGCCCCCGGCGACCTCGACTCGATGCCGGCCGCGCCCGTGGTGCTCGTCGCGCCCTGGACCGACGCCTCCGCAGTCGCCGAGGCGTGGTTCGCCGACGAGAAGGGGCTCGGCCAGGACGGCGTGCTGGCCAAGCGATCCGACCAGCCGTATCTGTCGGGCGAGCGTCGCTGGGTCAAGATCAAGCACCGCAGCAGCCTCGATGTCGTGGTGGGCGGGTACCGGCTTTCCAAGGACGGCGACGGGATCGGTGCCTTGCTGCTCGGGCTGTTCGGTCCCGACGGCACGCTCCACTACGTGGGTCACACCTCGTCGTTCAAGGCCGCCGAGCGCCGGGAGATGTTGTCGGTGCTCCGTGAGCTGGAGGGCGGCGCGAGCTTCGAGGGCGGCCGCGCACCCGGCGGCCCGAGCCGCTGGACCGGCGGGAAAGACCCCGCATGGGTGGCCCTGGAGCCGGTGCTGGTCTGCGAGGTGACGATCGACCGCCTGCAGTACGGGCGGTTCCGCCACGCCGCGACCTTCGTCCGGTGGCGCGACGATCGAGAACCATCGAGCTGCACCTTCGCGCAGGTCGGCAGCGTGCCGCCGGAGTGGCCCGGGAGCGGCGACTAGCTCTCGTCATCGTGGCCGTCGTTCGGCGGCTTCCCCTTGCCGTCGCGCTTCCAGGCCTCCCACTCGGCGAGCTTCTTGGCGCGGGACGGGTTGACGCGCAGCGGCTCGTCGTCGCCCTTGGGGAAGTGCGGAGGCCATGGGGCGTCGCCCAGGCCGCCCTCGGCGTCACGCGCGGCCAGCTCGAGCAGGGAGTCGAGCGTCCCGACGTGGTCGTCGATGCCGGCACCCGGATCGCCGAGCTCGCGGAGCCGGCCCGGGATCGTTCGCACCGTGAACCGGTCGGGCTCGACGTCTCCGACTTCGGCCCAGTCGAGCGGGGTCGAGACTCGCGCATCGGGCATCGGGCGGATCGAGTAGGCGCTGGCCACCGTCCGGTCACGCGCGTTCTGGTTGTAGTCGAGGAAGACCCCCTGCCGTTCCTCCTTCCACCAAGCGGTCGTGGCCACGCCCGGCATCCGGCGTTCGACCTCGCGGGCGAAAGCCAGCGCCGCGCGGCGCGTGTTCGTGAACCCGTGGCCACGCTCGATCCTGGCGTTCACGTGCAAACCGCGCTTGCCGCTCGTCTTCGGGAAGCCCGAGAGCCCGTGCTCGGCGAGCACCTCGCGGGCCATCAGGGCCACGCGCCGCACGTCCTCCCACGGCACGCCGGGCGTCGGGTCGAGGTCGACGCGCAGCTCGTCGGGGTGGTCGACGTCGTCGGCGCGCACCGGCCATGGGTTGCACTCGAGGCAGCCAAGCGTGGCGGCCCAGACGAGCGCGGCCTCGTCGTGCATCACGGGCATCGAGGCCTCGCGTCCGCTAGGGAACCGCACCGTGGCGGTCAGCATCCAGTCCGGGGCTCCTTTCGGGATCCGCTTCTGATAGAAGGGCTCGGTGTCTTCCCCGGTCACCCCGCCGGGGAACCGGTGGAGGATGGCGGGGCGGTCGCGGCAGCCGTGCAGGGCGGCTCTCGCGACCTCGGCCCAGTACTCCACGACCTCGAGCTTGGAGATCGGGCCTCCAGAGGCGTCAGGGAAATAGATCTTGTCGGGGCTCGTGACCCTGACATCGCGCCCCTGGACCGAAAGCGTCGTCACCGGTGTCGCCATGGCGACCACCGTACCGTGCGCGCCTCGTCCCCCCCGCGGACCGAGCCGGGGCTAGGATGACCGCGTGCCACCCGAGACCGGCCCGCGCTGGTACGAGACGCCGCTGTGGCTCGTGCCGCAGATCCTCGCGTACGTCGCGCTTTTGGCCGGAGCGAGCGCCGTCGTGCCGATCGGCGCGGTGAGCCGCACGGTCCTCGCGATCGGGCTCGTGGCGATCGTCTTCATCGGCAGCGTCCGGATGCGGGCCTGGCTCCGTCGTCGCGATGCCTGAGGGACGGTTCCGACGGGCGGGGATCGTGCCCAACTGGTGGATCGCGCTGCAGATCTGCGAATTCGTCGGGATGGTGGCCGTGGCAGGTGCGATCGCGAGGCTGGCGAGCGATGGTGTGTCGCAGCCGCTCCTTTGGTTCCTCGGGATCGGGACGATCGTTGCTGTATTCGTCCTGAACCGATGGCTCAGGAAGCGCTTCGTCTATCGGGGCGGATGACCGCGTCGGTGCCGACCGGGCTCGGCGGTCAGCTCGACGCGACCCCGCCGGCCGTGCCCGCCTCCTTGACGGCCCGGAACACGGTGTCGCCGATGTCGGCGGGATTGCGTACCACCCGATGGCCGTGCGACTCGATGGCGTCGAGCTTGGCCGTGGCCGTGTCGCTTTCACCGCTGATCACCGCGCCCGCGTGTCCCATGCGCCGCCCACGGGGCGCCGAGACCCCCGCGATGAACGCCACGAGCGGCTTCGCCATGTACTGCGCGGCCCACGCCGCGGCCTCCACTTCCTGCTGTCCGCCGATCTCGCCGATCATGACGACCACGTCGGTCTCGTCGTCGTTCTCGAAGGCCTGAAGCACCGTCTTGAAGTCGGTCCCGTTCACGGGGTCGCCGCCGATCCCCACGCACGTCGACTGTCCGAGGCCGAGCGCCGTCATCTGTGACACCGCTTCGTAGTTCAGCGTTCCGGAGCGCGACACCACCCCCACGCGACCCTTCATGTAGATGTGGCTCGGCATGATGCCCACCTTGCACTCGCCTGGCGTGATGATGCCGGGGGAGTTCGGCCCGATGATCCGCGTGGAGCGGCCGGCCAGGTAGCGCTTCGTGCGCACCATGTCCTGCACCGGCACGCCGTCGGCGATGATTACGGCGAGCTCGATCCCGGCCTCGGCGGCCTCGAGCAGTGAGTCGGTCGCGAGTCGTGGCGGCACGAAGATGCCGCTCACATTGGCGCCGGTCTCGTCGACGGCCTCGGCCACCGAGTTGAAGACCGGAAGCCCCAGGTGCGTCGCGCCGCCCTTGCCGGGCGTGACGCCCCCGACCACCTTGGTGCCGCCCGCCATCGCCTCCTCGGCGTGGAAGGTCGCGTGCTGCCCGGTGAAGCCCTGGATGATGACGCGGGAGTCCTTGTCGACGAAGACGCTCATGCGTTCACCCCTTCGATCGCGGCGACGACGGCCTTTGAGGCCGCGTCGTCGAGGTCGACGGCCTGGATCAATGCGAGTCCGCTTCCATCGAGGATCTCCCGTCCCTCCTCGACGTTCGTGCCGGCCAAGCGGACGATCACGGGCACCGCGATCGATTGATCACGCGTTGCCTGCACCACGCCCTGCGCGATCCAGTCGCACCGGTTGATGCCCGCGAAGATGTTCACGAGGATCACCCTCACGTTCGGGTCCTTCATCACGATCCGGAACGCGTTCGCGATCTTCTCGGGGCTGGCGCCGCCGCCCACGTCCAGGAAGTTCGCCGGGCGGCCGCCGTGGTGCACGATCGCGTCCATCGTGCCCATCGCCAGTCCGGCGCCGTTCACGATGCAGCCGACGTTCCCGTCGAGCGCGATGTAGTTCAGCCCGTGCCCCGTCGCCTCGACCTCCTTCGGGTCCTCCTCGTCGAAGTCGCGGAGCTCGACGATGTCGCCCTGTCGGAACAGCGCGTTGTCGTCGAAGCTCATCTTGCAGTCGAGCGCGACGAGCTCGCCGTCCTCGGTCTCGATGAACGGGTTGATCTCGAGCATCAGGCAGTCCTTGTCGCGAAACAGCCGGTAGATCCGCTTCAGCAGGCGGGTGAACGACGTCGTGCGCGTCCCGAGGCCGATCGCGGTGGCAACCTTGCGGCACTGGAAGTCCAGGAGCCCCACGCCCGGGTCGATGTACTCCCGGTGGATCGCGTCCGGGCTCGACGCGGCGACGTCCTCGATGTCGACGCCACCCTCGGCGCTCGCGATCACGACGATCCGTTGCGAATCGCGGTCGACGAACAGCGAAAGGTAGAACTCCCGCTCGATCCGCGAGGCGCGCTCGACGAGCAGCCGACTCACGACCTGGCCCTGGGGTCCGGTCTGCGTCGTCACCAGGATCGACCCTAGCATCTGGTCGGCAACCTCGGCCGTCTTCTGCGGGGTGTTCGCGATCCTCACCCCCCCCGCCTTGCCTCGGCCCCCGGCGTGGATCTGGGCCTTGACGACCCAGCGGCTGCCCCCCAGCTCCTCGGCGACCCGCGACGCTGCCTTCGAGGTGTACACCACCTCGCCGCGAGGGGTCGGCACCCGATAGGAGCGCAACAGCTCCTTGGCTTGGTACTCGTGGATATTCATCTGTGCACCTCCGCGGGCCCGTCTGCGGGTCCCCGCAACTCGTGCGCGCCCGAAGGCGGGCGCGCGTCCCGGCCTTCGCCGGGTTTCGGTCACACCGTCCGGCGCTACCGGGCGTCGATCTGTTCGACCTGATGGATCAGGTTCTCCGCCATCCGGATCGACGCGGCGTCGATCAGGCGTCCGTCGAGCGAGACGGCGCCCTTGCCCTCCTTCGCCCCGTCCTCCATGGCCTGGAGGATCCGCCTGGCTCGGTCGACCTCGGCGTCGGACGGCGAGAAGACCTCGTTGGCGAGCGCCACCTGGCTGGGGTGGATCGCCCACTTGCCCTCGCAGCCGAGCGCGGCGGCGCGATGCGCGGCGCTGCGATAGCCGTCGGGGTCGTGATAGTCGCCGAATGGCCCGTCGATCGGGCGCAGGCCCTGGGCACGGCACGCGGCCACCATCCGGCTGATCCCGAAGTGCCACTGGTCGCCCCAGTGGATCTCGCGCGCGCCGGTCTGTGGCTCGGGGTCGGTGAGCACCGCGTAATCGGGGTTCGCGCCGCCGATGTTGGTGGTGCGGGCCCGCACGCTCGCCGCGTAGTCGGCGACGCCGAACACCATCGCCTCGAGCCGGTCGGGGCGGGCGCGGCTGATCGCCTCGACATCGGCCATGCCCGCGGCCGTCTCGATCAAGATGTGGATCCCGATCCGGCCGGGCACCCACCCGTTCCGCTGCTCGATCTGGTCGAGCAGGGTGCCGACGAACTCGACGTCTGAGGGGGAGCCCACCTTCGGCAAGAGGACCGTGTCGAGCACGTCGCCGCAGGCCTCGACGACGTCGACGATGTCGCGGTAGCACCAGTGTGTGTCGAGCCCATTCACGCGCACGCTGACCGCGCCGGCCCGCCAGTCGTAGGCCCGGAGCGCCTCGATCACGGTCGCGCGTGCCCGCTCCTTGTCGTCGGGCGCGACGGCATCCTCCAGGTCGAGGAACACCATGTCGGCCCCGAGCGTGGGCGCCTTCTCGATCGCCCGGACGTTGGTCCCGGGCACGGCGAGCTCGCTGCGATGCAGCCGGTCCTTGGCAGCCATAGGCCGACTACCGTGGCAGCACGGCGTCGAACGCGGCAAGGACCCGATCGGCGGCCTCCCGGTTCGCGTTCACGCCCATCAGTCCAACTCGCCAGATCGGCGGAGCCTTCGGTCCCAGCCCGCCGCCCACCTCGATGCCGTGCTCACGCAGGATCCGCGTCTGGATCTCCTTGCCGTCGATCCCCTCGGGCACCTTCACCGCGGTGAGCTCCACCAACTGGTGGTCGGGATCGGCGAGCAGTTCGTACCCGCCCGCCCTGATCTCGTCCTGGAAGTACCGGCCGGCGTCGGCGTTGCGCGCCCAGCGGGCCTCGAGGCCCTCCTCCAGCGCGAGCCGAACTCCCGTGTAGAGCGCGTAGAACTGCAGGATCGGCATCGTGTGGTGGTACGTGATCGGCCGGTCGATCCAGTACTTCGCCAGCTCCTCGAAGTCGTAGTAGTAGGGGACCGGTCCCTGGCGGCGCTGCATCGCGACGATCGCGCGGTCGCTGACCGTCACCGGGGCCAGCCCGGGCGGGCAACCCAGCGCCTTCTGCGAGCACGAGTAGCCGTAGTCGATGCGCCAGGCCTCCGCCTCGACCTGCTGGCCACCGAGCGACGTGACGCAGTCGGCGTACAGGAGCGCCTCGGAGCCGGCGGACTTCAACGCCTCAGCGAACTCCTGCAGCGGGAACTCCGCTCCGGTCGAGGTCTCGGCGTGCACGACGCTCACGATCTTGGTCTGCGGATGCGCGGCGAGCGTCTCCATGATCCGCTCGACCGGGACGATCTGGCCGAAGTCGGCGCTGAGCTCGACGACGTTCGCGCCAACGCGGTGCGCGAAGTCGTTCAAGCGCGAGCCGAAGAACCCCCAGTGGCAGGTGATCACGGTATCGCCGGGCTCGATCAGGCTCATGAAGCCGGCCTCCATCGCGGAGGTTCCCGAGGACGACAACGCGATCGTGAGGCCCTGATCGCCACGGCGCCAGAGCGCCCGCAGCCCGGTCACCAGGTCCACCAGGATGTCCCAGAAGTCGGGATCGAGGTGACCGTTCATCGGCAGTCGCATCGCGTCGAGCACCGAGGGATGCACGTTCGAGGGGCCGGGGCCGCAGAGCAGCCGCTCGCCCGGGTCGAGCGGCGGGATCGTCGTGGTCATGGTGGTCCCTCCTCCTCTGCGCGCCGCCGACGGGCGGATCAGATGCGCGCTGCGCGAGATGCTGGAATCCGCTTGAACGACCGTTCAAACGCGGCCCGAGTATGGCACGGGGCCCGTGGCAGCGATAGTGGGCGCGGGTACCCACGGTCAGGGACCCCCCCATGGGGAGTGCGCGTCAGCTCGGAAGGTCGAGTCTGCCGAGGATCGCGTCGCGCACCCACGCGATGTGTGCCCGGTGCTCGGCCTCGTGCTGCAGGAGGTGGTGCAGGACCCACGCAGGGGAGACGTCGTATCGCTCGCGCGCCCGCGGCGCGTGGAATGCCTCGATGTTCATCGACCGCAGATGCTCATGTAGGAGCGCTCGCACGCGTTCGAGCCGCGCGAGGTGCTGCCCGAGCGTCTCGCCTTCGACCGCGGTGAGCACGCCGTCGGCGTCGCGATCCTCGAGCGGCGCGAGGTCGGTCGGCCAGGCAACGCCGGATCCGGGACCCAGGATGTCCACGAGGAGCCAGTCCAGCTCGATCAAAGCCACGTGATACAGCAGCGTCCCGATCCGGTTCGGAGCACCTTGGGGTGCCAGGTCCAGCATCTGGTCGGTGACGTCTTCGAGCTCACGGATCGTCTCGCGACGGCCGTCGTCCAGCGCGGACAGCCAGCGGCCGACCTCGGGCGCGTCGGCGATCGGCTCGAGGATCAGGAGCGCTCGGTCGGTCGTCATGTCGCTACCGTACTCCGCCGGACGCGCGAGCCCGCGTTTCGCAACCTCGCCGCAGGCGACGATCGCGCCGTCGCCGGCGGGTCACCCGCGGAACGCGTCAGGGTTCAGCAGCGTGGGCGGCCGCGTGCCGTCGAAGGCGGCGAACACGTTGTCGACGGCGACCTCGCCCATCGCGTTCCGCGTGTCGACGGTGGCACTCCCCAGGTGGGGGATCACCACGACGTTCTCAAGGTTCAGCAGGCGGGCCTCGACCTCGGGCTCGCGCTCGAAGACGTCGAGCCCCGCCGCGAAGATCTCGCCCTGCTCCAGAGCCCCGGCGAGCGCCGACTCGTCCACGACCGGCCCACGGGAGGTGTTCACGAGCACCGCGGTGGGCTTCATGGCGCGGAACGCGTCGGCGTCGAACAGATGACGGGTCTCCGGCGTGAGGTTCGTGTGGAGCGAGATGAAGTCCGATTCGGCGAGCAGCTCGGCGAGCTCCCGGCGTTCGGCGCCGGTCTCAGCCTCGACCTCGGGAGGCAGCCGGAAGGCATCGGAGTAGATCACCCGCATGCCGAAGCCTTTCGCCCGGCGCGCGACCGCCTGACCGATCCTTCCGAAGCCGACGATGCCGATCGTCTTGTGATGGACGTCTTGGCCGAGCATCATCAGCGGCCCCCAGATCCAGGGCGTCTTCGAGCGGAGGAAGCGCTCACCCTCACCCACGCGACGGGCGGCCGCCATCAGCAGCGCGAACGCGGTGTCGGCGGTAGTGTCGGTGAGCACGTCCGGCGTGTTCGTGGCGAGGACCTCGGCAGCGGTGCACGACGCGACGTCGATGTTGTCGAAGCCGACGGCGTGGTTCGCGACGATCTTGAGCTGTGGGCCGGCGGCCGCGAGGAACCCGGCGTCGACCTTCTCGGTCAGCATCGTGATGATCGCGTCGCGCCCCTCGACGACCTCGAGCAGCTCTTCGCGCGGGATGCCGAACTCGTTGCGGTGGATCTCGACGTCGCATCGTTCGCGAAGCCGCGCGAGTGGCGCGTCCATGATCGGTCGGGTCACCAGCACGTTCGGTCGGTCGCTCATATCCGTACTCCTCCGGGGACGAAGGGGGAAGCGAGCCAGTATGCCCCCCTGCGCGTCCCGGGTGGTAACCGCACGCGCGGACCCCGGGCCGTATGAGAGCATCGCGGGCCGTGCCGACCTTTACCCCGCCGACCCTCGAGACCGAACGTCTGCGGTTGCGACCGTTCGCCTCCGATCGGTCCGACGCCGATGCGCTCGCGCACGTCCTGGGCGACCCCGTCGCGATGCGCTGGTATCCGGCGCCGTTCGACCGTGACGCCACCGATCAGTGGGTCCAGCGTCAGCTCGAACGGTACGCGACCGACGGTATCGGACTCCTCGCGATCGAGGACCGCGCGACCGGCGAGGTCCTCGGCGACTGTGGACCGATGTTCCAGGAGGTTGACGGTGAACGGTTCCTGGAGCTTGGCTGGCACGTGCTGCGGGCCCGGCAGGGCCACGGGGTCGCGACCGAGGCGGGGTCGGCATGCCGCGACTGGGCGTTCTCGGTCGCGCGTGAGCCCTTCCTCATCTCCCTGATCCGGCCCGAGAACGTCGCGTCCTGGCGCGTCGCCGAGAAGCTCGGGTTTGAGATCTGGCGGGGGACGATCCGGGCCGACTGGGGCCACCTCGTGTACCGGCTCGACCGCCCCGCGGACTAGCTCAGGCGAGCCCGAGCATCGGCCGCACGCACGCGGCGACGACCTCGCCGATCACGCGATGGTCCGCGCGCTCGAAGTGGATGCCGTCGATCGGGCTCGACGCGATATGCGCGCCCAGTTGGAGCAGTGACACGCCGCCGTATTCCACGGCCATCGTCGCGAAGTGCTCGGCGAATCGCTGCGACTCAACCAGGCCCTGAGGTGCGTCCGGCTCCCAGATCCCGAGCGGCAGGAACGGCGGCGGCACGAGGACGAGCACCTGCGGCGTCGCGTCGTTGGGGCCGCACTTGCTCCCGAGCGCGATCTCGGCGAGCTTCATCGCGCCGTGCGCGGCGTGGAACGCGTTCACCCCTGAGACGAACAGGTCGTTCGTGCCCAGCGAGATCACGACGAGGTCGAGCGGCGCGTGCGTCTGCAACGAGACGGGCAGGTGCGTCAGGCCGTTGCGCCCAGGCTCGTAGGGCACCTCGAACACGGTCGTGCGCCCATTCAAGCCTTCCTCGACGACGTGGACCTCGTCCCCGAGCGCCTGCTGGAGCACGCCCGGCCACCGCTCCCACCGGGTCAGCCGAGCCTGCGTCGAGGCCGCGTACCCCCAGGTGTTCGAGTCGCCGTAGCAGAGGACGGCGGGGCTCACGAGGCGCGCCTCACTCGGCGACGTCGATCCGTTCGATCACGACTTCTTCGGCGGGGCGGTCCTGCGCGCCCGTGCGCACGGCCGCGATCTTCTCGACGACGTCGTAGCCGTCGGTCACCTGTCCGAAGATCGTGTGGCGGCCGTTCAGGTGCGGCGTCTCGCCGACGGTCAGGAAGAACTGCGAGCCGTTCGTGCCGGGGCCGGCGTTCGCCATCGCGAGGCGCCCGACCTGGTTGAACGTGGGGCCGTCGGCCGGGCACTCGTCCTCGAACGTGTATCCGGGGCCGCCCATACCGGTGCCGGCTGGGTCGCCGCCCTGGATCATGAAGCCGCCGATCACCCGGTGGAAGATCGTGCCGGGGTAGAGGGCCTCCGTCTTCGTCTGCCCGTCGCGCGGGTCCTTCCACTCGCGTCCGCCGGTGGCTAGGTCCACGAAGTTCTGGACGGTCTTCGGCGCGTGGTCAGGCATCAGCGTGACGGTGAACGATCCTTGGTTCGTGACGAACGTGGCGGTGGGCATGGCGGCGATCCTTCCGTGCGGTCGGGTCCGGCGAGTCTACCGGCCCGGTCCCCAGACGGTGCCCGAGGACCTCTCAGGCCGACGCGGCGCGGAGCGCCTTGATCGCTTTCGGGACGGTCTGCTTGGGCGAGACTTTGTACCAGGCCTCCTGGATCCGCCCCTCGGGCCCCACCAGGAAGGACGAGCGGACCACGCCCATGTAGCTGTTCCCGTAGAGCGATTTCTCGCCCCAGGCGCCCCAGGAGTCGCAGACCGCGTGGTCCGGGTCGGACAGCAGCGGGAAGCCTAGCGAGAACTTCTCATCGAACGCCTGCTGGTCCTCGACTGGGGAGACACTGACGCCGACCACGTCGACCCCGAGGCCCGCGAGGTCCCCGCGGGCGTCACGTACCTCGCACGACTGGGTCGTGCAGCCGGGAGTGTCGGCCTTCGGGTAGAAGTAGACGAGGAGCGTTCGTCCCGCGAAGTCCGAGAGCGAGACCCTCCGTCCGGTCTGGTTATGGAGTGAGAACGGCGGCGCGGGGTCGCCCGCGGACAGCATGGCCATATGATCAGCCTACGCAGCGTGGCAGTCGACCGGCCGCTGTACATCGACGGTGGTGGGGAGCGGCTCGGACTGGTGACGTGCCACGACCGCGAAGCAACGCGCCCAGTGCGCCCCCGGCGCCGACGCTTGATCAGACATACGCGTACCTTACGCAGCTCGGGCGACCGCGCACAGACACGGCGGCGCCGACTAGCGCTCCTCAAGGCAAGTCCGGAGGGCCTCCGGGTCGGTGACGGGGAGTCGGCAGACGAAGCGCCGGCACACGTACGCCGTGGGCACTCCGTCTCGCAGATCGCGCTCGGCGAGCAGCGGGACCACCGTCGAGGCCTCGCTCCCCGGCGCGCCCACCGCGAGCACGACGTTGGGCCGGAACGCGCCGGAGACCTCGCCGACGAGCGCTCGCGTGCCCTCGTCGTCCGGGTCGCCCACGATCGCGATCTCCTGTCCAGGCCCCAGATACAGGTCCAGCGCAGACAGCGCGTGCCCGAATCCGGTTGGCGCCTCCCCCATCGCGTCGCGGACCAGCCGGAGCGCAGACGCCGCGAGCCGCTCGTACTCAGCCTCGCCAGTGAACATCGCGAGTCGCAGCAACGCCTCGGCGGCCACCGAGTTCCCGCTGGGCACCGCGTTGTCGTACAGCTCCTTGGGCCGCACGACGAGCGACTCGGCGTCGGATCCCGTCTGGAAGAACCCGCCGCGCTCCTCGTCGAAGAAGAGCCTGATCAGCTCATCTGCGAGCGCGCGGGCTTCGACGAACCAGCGAACGTCCCAGGTCGTCTCGTAGAGCGTCAGGCACCCGGCCGCCATCAGCGCGTAGTCGTCGGCGAACCCGGGCGCGCCGGCCACTCCGCCCCGCCAGGAGCGCAGCAGCCGGCCCCGATCGTCGCGCAGGTGCGCGAGCACGAAGGTCGCGCACCGGACGGCGGCCTCCACGTACGCCGGCTCTCCGAGCGCTCGCCCCGCCTCGGCCAGCGCCCGGATCGCCATGCCGTTCCACGCGGCCAGGATCTTGTCGTCGGTGGCTGGCTTGACCCGCCCCTCGCGCACCTCGAACAGGACGAGTCGCGCATCGTCGACCTCGGCGGCGAGCTCAGCGGGGTCGATGCCGAAGTCGGACGCGACGCTCGCGACAGAGACTGGTCGCCAGAGGACGTTGGCGCCTTCCCAGTTGCCCTCGGGCGTGGCCCCGAAACATGCCGCCACCGGCTCGCCGACCAGCCCCACGAGCTCGTCCCACGACCACGCGAAGAACCGCCCTTCGACGCCCTCGCTGTCTGCGTCCTGCGAGGACCAGAACCCCCCTTCGGGGTGCTGGAGCTCGCGCAGCAGGTACTCGGCTGTCTCGGTCGCGACGCGCCGGAAGTCGTCGTTGCGGGTCACCTGCCAGGCGCGTGTGTAGAGCTGCAAGAGCTGGGCGTTGTCGTAGAGCATCTTCTCGAAGTGCGGCACGTGCCAGGCCGCGTCGGTGGCGTACCGCGCGAAGCCGCCGCCCAGGTGGTCGTAGATCCCGCCCTCGCGCATCCGGCCCAGGGTGACCACCACCATCTCGAGCGCGTCGGGCTCACCGCGCAGCCCCTGCCGCAGCAAGAACTCGAGCGTCATCGGCTGCGGGAACTTCGGCGCGCCACCGAAGCCGCCCCACCGCGGATCGAACGCCCGACGGAGCGACGCCGCCGCGAGCGTCGCCACCTCGGCCGAGAGGGGCTCGCGCGACTCGGTGAGCTGCCCGGTGCGCGCGATGGCCTCGGTCACGCGCCCCGCCTGCTCCACGAGCTCGTCGCGCCGTTCCGCCCACGCCTCCGATACCCCGGTGAGCACTTGGCGGAAGGATGGCATGCCGTGCCTCGGCTCATTCGGGTAGTAGGTCCCGGCGTAGAACGGCCGTCCATCGGGCGTGAGGAACGCCGAGAGCGGCCATCCTCCGTGACCGTTCATCGCTTGCACCGCGTCCATGTAGATCCCGTCCAGATCGGGGCGTTCCTCACGGTCGACCTTGATCGAGACGAACCGCTCGTTCATCAAGCCGGCGGTCTCTTCGTCCTCGAACGACTCACGTTCCATCACGTGGCACCAATGGCAGGCGGCGTAGCCGATCGACAGGAAGATCGGGACGTCGCGGTCGTGCGCCGCGGCCAGCGCCTCGTCGCCCCAGGGGAACCAGTCCACCGGGTTATGCGCGTGCTGCAGGAGATAGGGGCTCGTCTCGTGCGCGAGCCGATTCGCGGCGACATCGGTCATGCCATCAGTCTCTCGCTCCTTCAGGCGAAGCGTCGCGGATGCCGATGCAGCGATCGGGGGTTGCCGAAAGCATGCACCACATCAACGTGTTGGTCGTCGACGAGAGCCCGGGTCTGACCCAGGGGCTCCTCCTCTCGTTGCCGAAGCGCGGCCATGTCCGCGTGCTCGGCCCGGTCTCCGATCTGTCGGCGGTGACCGCCGCGATCGCCGACGGCCTCGCCGACGTCGTCGTGGTTGCCTTGGATCGGGACGATGGTCGCGGGCTCGCGATCGTGGCGGAGATCCGGGATTCCCACGACGGCGCGTGCATCCTGGTCGCGACGCGGCTCGGGGGGCCGGAGATCGCTGCCGGCGCGCTCGCGGCGGGCGCGCGAGGGGTGCTCCCGACCGAACGTGACCCCCATCGGTTGATCGACGCGTTCCGTCGGGCGTACGCGGGCGAGCTGGTATTGCCGGCGCGCGACCTGCCCTCCCTCGTGGATCGGCTGCTCGATCGACGAACCACGGTGCGCGACGACGGCGCGCTCCTTGGCTCGCTCACCGGCCGCGAGACGGAGATCCTCGCCCTCCTCGCCCAGGGGTTGTCGACCAGGGACGTGGCGTCGCGCCTGCAGATCAGCCCTCTCACGGTCCAGAGCCACGTGAAGAACATCCTGGGCAAGCTCGGCGTCCATACCAAGGTCGAAGCGGTCAGGATCGCGTGGCGAGAGGGGCTCCGGGCCGTCACCCGCACGGCGTGAAGGTGTCCCGGTGCCTACGTCGCCATCCCCACGGGCCGGGGTAGCCTTCGCCCACATGGGGACCGGGGATCTGGCGCGCGTGGTGATCGCCGGCGGTCATCCCGTGATCCGCGGCGTCGTGCGGCTCTCGTGCGCCGATGTCGGCGGACTCGAGGTGGTCGGTGAGTCCGAGGACCTCGACGGCGCCGTGGTGCTCTGCGACACCCTTCGGCCCGACGTGCTCGTGCTCGATGCGGATCTCGGCGACGATGTCGTCGACGAGGCGATCGCTCGACTGAGGAGCGACGCCGCAGGTATCCCGGTGCTCGTCCTGTCCGACCGCACCGATGGTGCGACGGTTCTCACCGCGCTCCGGCTCGGTGTCCGGGGGTTCGTCGGCAAGCGCGACGGACTGCGCACCGTTGGCGAGGCGATCCGTCGAGTCGCCGACGGCGAGCGTGCGGTCTCCGCGCCACTCGAGCAGGCGGCCGTGGCCGCCTTGGGCTCATTGGCGAAACAGGCCCGCGAGGGAACGCAGATGCGGGCGAACCTGACCCCGCGAGAGCTCGAGATCCTCGTGCTCGTGAGCCAGGGCCTGACGATGCAGCAGGCGGCCACCCGCCTGGGGATCTCGCCGCGCACCGTGGAGACCCACGTCGCGAAGCTCTACCGCAAGCTCGAAGTACGCACCCGCGTGCAGGCGGTGGCCCGTGCCGCGCAGCTCGGTCTGATCGACCTCCGCTGAACGACCCGGCGGGCTCAGCCCCGAGCTCGGAGGTGCCGATAGGGAGGTGAACCTGCTCCGAGGCCGTGGCGTCGCCGCGGATCCTTCGGATGTCACCGACCGATGGAGGCACCACTGGCTGCGCGACGACCCACGATCGCGGACCCGCCGACCCCGGCATCTCGCCGGAGGCTGGGGGTGGTCCTGGTGGACCCGTTGCCGGTCGTGCGTGCCGGCTTGCGGCTGTTGATCGATGACCGGCCCGACATGGAGGTGCTGACCGAGGCGGGCACCGCCGACGAGGCCCTCGAGGCGATCCAGCGCGTCCGGCGCACCCGAGTGGTGGTCTTGGTGGGGCTCGGCCTTGCCGGTGACCGCGACGCGTTCTGGCTGATCCGCAACCTGCGCGAGCGCTTCCCGGCCCATGCGATCCTCGGCTGTGGGGCGAACGCCGACCCCACGTTGATCTCGCGGGCGCTCTTCGTGGGTGCCGACGGATTCGTCGACAAGAACATCGATCCGATCGAATTCCTGCAGGCGCTCCGGCGTTCCGCGGACCGGGAGATGGTGCTCGCGAGCCCCGCCTCGCACCAGGTCGGGATGATCGCGGCCGGGATCGAGCGGCGGCGCGACTTCGAGGTCAAGCTCACCGAGCGCGAACGAGAGGTGCTGTGCGTCGCGGCCGAGGGCCTCACCTCACGCGAGATCGCGGTGCGCCTGGGCGTGCGCGAGCGCACGGTCACGACGCACCTGGCGAGGATCTACGGCAAGCTCGGCGTCGGCTCCCGTCTGGCCGCGATCCGTCTCGCCGCCCAGTCGGGCCTCGTCTCGGTGGGCGCTCCCGACTGATTCACGCGGGATCTCGTCGAACGAAGAGCGATCCGTCGCCGTCCTGGTAGACGAGGGTCCACGCGGGCTCGCCCATCAGGCGCGGCCGCAGGGTGTCGTTTTCGGCGTCGATCACGATCGCTCCGACATCGTAGGCAGCCAGGATCGAGCTCCAGGATCCCTCGGCGAGGCGGACCTGCCCGTACT
Organism: Actinomycetota bacterium; assembly: GCA_039933515.1. Taxonomy (GTDB): domain Bacteria; phylum Actinomycetota; class UBA4738; order UBA4738; family HRBIN12; genus JAOUEA01. The sequence goes on along the minus strand of JBDTNY010000127.1, from coordinate 81,080 downwards.
CCCGCCACACGGGGGCTGGATAGAGCTCGATGCGCGAGTCGACGAACACGCGGTCCTGGGGGATCGCGAACTCGAACCACGACCCCCAGGGCTGCCAGACGAAGAGATCCGTGCCCGCCGGGACCTCCCGCATCACCGCGGCGGTCAGCCCCCCGGGCGCGCGCGTCAACAGCTCCTCGGCCGAGGTGCCCCGCCACAGAGGCACCGTCATCGCCGCGAGCGCCGCCACCGCGATGACCCCCGCAGCGATCAGGCGTGAGGAACTCGTTGGGCCTTCCTCGTCCCGGGCGGGCATCATGCGCGCGGTGACGGTGGGCGCCACGAGTCCCCACAGCACGATCCCGCGCGACGCCGGCACGGCCAGGGAGCCGAAGACCGTGAGCCACGCGATGGCGGCCAGGTCCACCGGCCGTCCCTTCCGGATGAACAGCAGGACCAGCAGCACGATCGAGGTCACGAACACCGCGCCCGAGATCGTGGCGACGGAGATGGGTCGCCACTCGGAGATCGTGTCGCGGATCACCGGGTTCGTGGCGATCCGGTAGGCGTATCGCCACGCCTCGGTGCCGAATGGGTTCACCAGGGTCGCCGCTGTTGCGGCCACACCCGTGAGGAGGGTGCGCGCCACGCCGGAGTCGCGCTCGATGACATCCTCTACGACCGCGAGTCCCGCGATCACGGGCACGAGCACGAACGCACCGTGGAGGTTCGCCATCGCCGCCGCGAGCACCGGCAGCCAGGCCAGGCGACGAGGGTGTGCCCTGCGTCCGGCCAGGATCCAGAGACAGCCGGCCACCAGCGGGAGCACGAAGAGCTGCGGCCGCAGCGCGAGCCCGCGCATGCCCACCACTACGCCCGCGAGCGTCAACAGCGAGGACGAGCGGCGGTTCGCCCCGCGTGCGCGGCACGCCAGATAGACGAGCCCACAGGTCGCCGAGATCAGCGCCGCCCGGAGCACGACGAGGCCGGCCCAGCCGGACGCCCGGTAGCCGGCCAGGAGCAGGACCTGTGCGCCCCACTGCTGGTCCAACCACGACGTGCCCGATGCGGTGAAGGAAAACGTGTCGACGCGCGGAAGCGAACCCGACGCGACGATCTGCTCGCCGACCCGCACGTGGTAGGCGAGATCGACGGCCCCCATCGTCGCGGTGAGGGCGACGAAGAAGGGTGCGGCGACCGGCAGCAGGGCCCACACGCGGCCGACGCCACCGACCCGCCATCGCGCCGCCACCACGTCATCCTACGGGCGCCCCGCGTCAGCAAGGACCTCTCGGGTCGACCGGCTACCCGAAGGTGCGTACGTAGGACTACGTACCCACCATCAGTGAAACTCGGAATTCCCCCGGAGCGCCCGGATGCCGACCATGTCCTCAGGCGGATCGACATCCGCTCCCGGGCGATTTTTCGAAGGGACGCCCGGACAGGACGGGACTCGGAAACGGAAGGGGGTTTGCATGTTCCTTCGCATGTACACCGGCGTTACCACGTGGTGGAGCGACCTGCAGGAGCGTGCTGCCGACGAGGGTGGCGCGACCGCGGTTGAGTACGCGCTCATGGTTGCCCTGATCGCTGTCGTGATCATCGGCGCAGTGACGGTGCTCGGCAACAACGCGAGCGACAAGTTCACGCAGGTGGGCGACGCAGTCGGGAACGCCTAAATCTGACAGATCCAGAGCGGCCTCGCCGGCCGCTCGCTCTTCCGGCATCGATCCCGGAGGAGCGAGGGGCCGGCGAACCTGCGAGGTGGGAGTACCGATGACGATCCGATCTAAGATCCGCCACAAGCTCCACCGCGAGGAAGGCGCCGCGGCGGTCGAGTTCGCGCTCATCGTCGGCCTCCTCGCGATGCTGGTGTTCGGCATGATGGAGTACGGACTTGCCTTCTGGCAGGTCCAGAGCCTGCGGGCGGCCACCCGCGAGGGCGCCCGCGTGGCCGCGGTCGGCGGTGACGCGTCGCAGGTGAACGCGGCCGTCGTCAACGCCTCGACCGGCGCGCTCCCGGCAGGGTTCGGCGGCATCACGATCTCGCCGGCGGGCGGATGCCCGAGCGACGGCGGCGTCGATCAGGCCGTCACCGTGGCGATCAACAACGGTGCGCTGCCTGCCAGCCTCAAGGAGATCTTCTCGATCGACGTGCCGTTCCTCCCGCCGCTCACGCTGAACCCCACGATCTCAGGAACGTTCCGATGCGAGACCTCGTGATGGGCTTCGCGGGTCGCGTCCGGCGCCGGGGCGACGACGAGCGGGGCGCCGTCATGGTGATCACGGCGCTGATCCTCGTCGCATTGTTCGGCATGCTGGTGCTCACGATCGACGTCGGCGGGCTGTTGCTCCGCCGGCGCGAGATGGTGAACGCCTCCGACGCTGCCGCGCTGGCCGCCGCGAAGTCGTGCGCCGACCAATCCGACAGCTTCGACCCGGAGAGCCGCGCCGATATCTACGCCGCCGCCAACGTGAAGGGGGTGGCCGCCGAGAACGGCGGCATCACCGAGGTCGTCGGGTGCGACGACGGGGCCGGCTACCTGAGCGTCGAGTACCAGTCGCAGCAGCAGCTCTTCTTCGCCCAGGTCCTCGGGTTCGGGAACACCGGCACCGTCAAAACCAAGGCGACGGCCGCGTGGGGCCCGACGGCCGGAGGCTTCGCCGTGCCGATCGTCCTGGACGCCGGTTACCTGCAAGGCACCTGCAAGGTTCCGGACGGGATCGCGATCGATGACACCTGTGCCTTCTGGTACAACAACGGCGAGGCGAGCCTCGGCGCCGCGAGCTGGGGCTTCATGAACCTCTCCCAGTGGAATGTCAGCTCTGGCGAGAACTGCCACAACGCCGGGTCGTCGGACCGACGCGACTGGATCATCAACAACTACCCTGATCTGCTGCTGCTCAACGGATCGCCCCCGGGCTCCGCGCCAACCTACGTCTGCGTCGACACCGGCCACTCTGCCTCGAACTGGGACACGCTCCACAGCCAGATCGGCCAGGTCAAGCTCTTCCCCGTCAACGACTGCAACGGCCAGCTCGCGAAGGGCGGCGGGGTCGCGCCGTGCCCGGACACGCCCGACAAGTACGACATCGTCGGGTTCACGCGGCTCCTGATCCACGAGGTCTACAAGGGGAACGACTCGGCCGCGATCGGCACGCCGGGCACGAGCGGCACCTGCACGATGTCGACGACCAGTCTCACCAACGGGCAGGTCAAGGCGATCGCCGACTCGTACGGCACCTCGGGGTGCCCGTCGGTCTCGCCCGACACCCTGCTCTCGAGCAGCGTGCACATCTACCCGAAGAAGGGCGCGGAGTACCGCCAGTGCGCGCCGGGCGACACCTCGCCCACCTGCGCCTATTGGTACGACACCGCCGCGCGCACGATCACGTGGCGTATCGCCGCCGCGACGGACCTCAAGGTTCAGTACGGCTGGTCGATGAACGGAACACCTGGGGCGTGCGGCATCAGGCCGAGCGACCCGAACGCGATCTGCCTGGTGACGCAGTGGAAGGGATTCACCACCGGGTCGGGTCGAGTGGGTGAAGGCGAGGACTTCGGCGCACAGTCGATCGTCCTCTGTGATCGGAACTTGGGCTCGTGCCCGGGACAGAGCTAGAAGGACGGAAGGAGACAGGCAGATGAGGTCACGCGGTCTGGTCGTAGCTATCGCTGTGATCCTCGCCATCGCGGCTGCGGGGGCGGTGATCCTCTACACCAAGGGAGTCAAGCAGGACGCCGTGTCCGGCGGCTCGCTTTCCTCGGTGATCGTGTCGTCGCAGGACATCCCGGCGAACACGAACCTGAACACCCTGATCGATCAAGGGGTGTTCTCTCAGCTCGGCATCCCGACCGACGCCGTCGTCGACGGCGCCGTCACCGATCTCGCGCAGCTCAAGGGCCAGACCACCACGGCGCCGGTGCTCGCGAACGAGCAGATCGCCACGAGCCGCCTGTCCAGCGGTGAAGCGCCTGCCGGCGGCCCGCTGGGGATCAGCGCCGACCACGTCGGTCTGCCGATCGTTCTCGATGGCGGCCCCGCGGGGTACGGCGTGATCCAGCGTGGCGACTTCGTCGTGGTCTACGCCTCGTTCAAGGAGGGGCAGATCGTCTCGAAGAACGTCCTGCGCTCGCTCCTGAGCCCCGCTCAGCTCCAGCGCGTGTACGCCTCGCTCCAGGGAGGCGCCGGCGCCGACGCTCCGGTCATCGCGATGCCGTTCAGCTTCACGGTCACGCTGGTGTCGTCGACGCGGGTCCTCGACATCCGCAACCCGGTGAACGAGGACAACAAGTTCTCCGAGGAGAACATCCCGCTCACGCTCGACCTGCTCCCCGAGGAAGCCTCCGCGGTCAGTTACGCGCTGGCCTACGCCGACAACGTGAACCTGGGTCTGCTGCCGCCTCAGAACGAGGACGGCTACGCGACCCCGGCCACCGCCGGTCCCTCGTTCGAGTCGGTGGTTGGGACCGCGAAATGACCGAAGCCAGCGTCGTCGCCGTCGGGACGCCGCAGTCCTTCCGCCAGCAGCTCGCTCGATCGCTCGAGGTCGAGACTGACGAGATCGGCTGGGTGCAGTCCGCGACCGCGGCAGAAGAGCTCCTGATTCAGGCATACCACCCGGTCGATGTGCTCGTGTTGTCGCCCGAGGTCAAGGAGCCCGACGCCCTCGGACTCGCCGAGTTCGTGGGCCGTCAGGCCCCGGGCACGGCGATCGTCCTGGTGCGGGACCACACGTGGAACGGGCTCCTGCCCGCCGCGATGCGGGCCGGCATCCGCGACGTGGTCGACATGACCCAGGGCAGCGAGGAGCTCCGCGATGCCGTGGAGCGTGCGATCGTGTGGGCCGCGAACCTGCGCTCGGTGACCTCGGTCTCGCGTGACGCGGGTCAGGCGATGAAGGGCCGGATCATCTCGGTGTTCTCCTCCAAGGGCGGGAGCGGCAAGACGTTCCTGACCAGCAATCTCGCGACCGCGATCGCCGACATCACCGGCGAGGACACGGCCGTCGTCGACCTCGACTTCGACATGGGCGACGTCTTCACCTACTTCGGGCGCGAGCCGACGACGAGCATCCAGGAGCTCATGGAGCTCGGCGAGGGTGCGGACCGCCAGCGCTTGCGTGAGGTCGGCGTACAACTCGGCGAGAACCTGTGGGGCTTCGGCGCCCCTCCGGACCCGGCCGCAGAAGCACCTCCCGGCGAGGCGATCGGCAAGTTCTTGCGGGCGATCCGAGGCGAGTTCAGCCAGGTGGTCGTCGACGCCTCGGTCGACTACTCGGATTCCGCGCTCGTGTGCTTCGACCTGTCCGAGCTGATCTGTCTCGTTACGAGCCTCGACGTGGTCGGCGTGAAGCACCTGTCCAAGGGGCTCGACACGTTGCTCTCGATCGGGCTGCCGCGCGAGCGGTTCCGCGTCGTGCTGAATCGAGCCGACAGCAAGGTCGGTCTCGACGCGAACGACGTCGAGCGGGTCATGAAGATCCAGGTCGACGCGATGATCCCGTCGAGCCGGCTCGTGCCGACGTCCCTGAACAAGGGGCGGCCCGTGGTGATCGACGAGCCCACCTCGGACGTCGCCCTGGCGGTTCGTCAGCTCGCGCAACGCTTCATCGGTCTTTCGGAGTCCGAGGAGGTCGCGGCCACCGCCGCGGCCCGCGGCAAGCGGCGCAAGTTGTTCTCGCGGTCCTAAGAGGAGGCTACCCACATGTCCCTGGCAGACAGGCTGGCGAAGTCCCAGCAGAAGGATCGGATCTCTGAGGTCCGGGTCCGCGTGCAGGAGCGCCTCGTGGAGGTGCTCGGCCCGCGGCTCTACGACTCCACCCTGTCCGATAGCGAGCTCGAAGGCTTGGTGCACCAGCGCCTGCGCGAGCTGCTCGACGACGAGGAGGGTTTGCTCTCCGCACAGGAGAAGCTCCTGATCGTCCGTCAGATCGGCGACAGCGTCCTGGGTCTCGGCCCGCTCGAGCCCTACGTCCGTGACCCCGAGGTCACCGAGATCATGGTGAACAACTGGGACACGATCTACGTCGAGCGCGCGGGCAAGCTCTACTGGACGGGCACGAAGTTTCACGACGAGTCGCAGCTGCGCCGCACGATCGACAAGATCGTGGGCAAGGTCGGGCGACGCGTCGACGAGGCGAGTCCCTACGTGGATGCCCGGCTTCCCGATGGCTCCCGCGTGAACGCGATCATCCCGCCGCTCGCGATCGACGGGCCCTCGCTCACGATCCGGAAGTTCTCGGCAGACCCCTACGGCGCCGAGGAGCTCGTGGAATTCGGCACGATGAGCTCGGCGACCTCGAAGTTCCTCGAGGCGTGCGTGCGGGGCAAAACCAACATCTTGGTCTCGGGCGGAACGGGCGCCGGCAAGACGACCACCCTGAACGTGTTGTCCTCGTTCATCCCCGACGACGAGCGGATCCTGACGATCGAAGACGCGGCGGAGCTGAAGCTCCAGCAGCCGCACGTCGTCCGCCTGGAAGGTCGCCCGCCGAACATCGAGGGCAAGGGCGCGGTGACGATCCGCGACCTCGTCCGCAACTCCTTGCGCATGCGCCCCGACCGCATCGTGGTCGGAGAGGTCCGTGGTCCCGAGGCCCTGGACATGCTGCAGGCGATGAACACCGGGCACGACGGCTCGATCTCGACGGTGCACGCGAACACGCCCCGCGACGCCCTGTCGCGGCTCGAAACGATCACGCTGATGGCCGGCATGGACATCTCGCCGCGGTCGGTGCGCGAGCAGATCGCGTCGGCGATCCAACTGATCGTCCACCAGCAGCGCCTGAAGGATGGGACCCGTCGGATCACCCACGTCACCGAGGTGGTGGGCATGGAGAGCGAGGTCATCACCCTCCAGGACATCTTCTTGTTCGACTACTCGGCGGGGATCGACGACGAGGGCAAGTTCAAGGGACATCTGAAGGCGACCGGCCTTCGTCCGAAGTTCCTGGACAAGCTCGCCGAGCGCGGTGTCTACCTCGAGGCCGAGACATTCGCCTTGGAGTCCAAGGGGGAGCGATGATCGCCTCGCTTGCCGCATCGTTCTGGAGCACGCCCGCCGCCCCGATCGTGGTGGCCGCGATCGTCGGTGTCGCCGCGTTCGTGATCGGGTGGTTGCTCTTCGGCACCGCGATCCGCGCCAAGAAGGATCGGGAGATGGCGGCTCGCATGGCGACCGCCTCGCGTCCCAGCTCCCAACCGGAGGCGGTCGCCTCCGGCGCCGGAGGCTGGATCCCCGGGCGGGTCACCTCGTACGGCAAGCGGTTCGCCGATGCCCGTGGCTTCAGCGAGCGCGTCGACGCCGAGCTCGAGGCAGCGGGCGTCAGCGTCCGCTCGGGTGAGTTCGTGGTCCTCTCGGTCGTGGCCGCCCTCGTGGGTGCCACGCTCGGGCAGGCCCTCCTGCGCAACCCATTGCTCGCGCTGCTCGTCGGCACGCTCGCGGGCGCCGGCCCGTCGATCGCCCTGAAGACGTCGATGAAGAAGCGTGCGGAGAAGCTCCGCGAGCAGCTGCCCGACGTCCTCACCATCATGGCGAGCTCGCTGCGCGCAGGTCATTCGTTCATGCAGTCGCTGGACACGGTCGCTCGCGAGATCGCGCAGCCGGCCGCGACGGAATTCCAGCGGGTCGTCGCCGAGATCCGCCTCGGGCGGAGCACCGACGAAGCCTTGGAGGCGCTCGCCACCCGCGTGGGTTCTCCGGACTTCCGCTGGGCGGTCCTGGCCGTGAACATCCAGCGCGAGGTCGGCGGCAACCTGGCGGAGATCCTGGACAGCGTCGCGGACACGCTCCGCGAGCGCGCGATGATGCGCCGTCAGATCCAGGTGCTCACCGCGGAAGGGCGGCTCTCAGCGTGGGTCCTCGCGCTCTTGCCGTGCGCGATCGGGGCGTACATGGCCGCCGTGAACCCGTCGTACATCGGATTGCTGGTCACCACGAGGCTCGGTCTCATCATGCTGGGAACGGCCAGCTGCTTGTTGATCGTGGGCATCGTCTGGATGAGAAAGATCGTGGATATCGATGTCTGAGATCCTGCTGGTCGCCGCCGTCGGCTCCGTCTTCTTCTCGGTGCTCCTCGCGGGCATCGCCATGGACCAGTCCGAATCCGAGAAGCGCAGGGCGATGCGTCTGCTCGAATCTCAGGTCGGGGGGACCTCGACGCTCTCCGACCCGGTGGACCTGCGGGAGCAGGACCTGGCGCAGAGCTTCAGCCGCAGGGTCGTTGTGCCGATCGTGTCGCGGGCTGGACGGATGGCCCGACGCGTCACGCCGCTCGATACACGCGACCGCATCGCGCACAAGCTGCAGCTGGCGGGCGGCCCTGTGGGGTGGGACGCCGAGCGGGTGCTGGCGTTCAAGGTGATCGGGGCGATCGGCGGATTCGTCGTCGGGCTCTTCATCGCCTCGACCGTGTCGCCTCCGCCGTTCATCTCTATGGTCATGCTCGCGCTGATCTCGTTCGTCGGCTTCGTCGCCCCGGACTCGACGCTGAACCGCAAGGTCGAGGAGCGCCAGCGGGAGATCCTTCGGACGCTCTCGGACACGCTCGATCTGCTGACGATCAGCGTCGAAGCGGGACTATCACTCAATGCCTCGATCGCGCAGGTCGTGCAGAACGTTCCCGGCGTGCTGTCGTCGGAGTTCGCCCGGATGCTCCAGGAGATCCAGCTGGGCGTGCCGCGCGGCGATGCCTTCCGGCACCTCGCGGAGCGCACCGATGTCGAAGAGCTCAACGCCTTCGCGCTCGCGATGATCCAAGCCGACATCTTCGGCGTCTCGATCGCGAGCGTGCTGCGTACCCAGGCCCAGCAGCTCCGCATCAAGCGGCGCCAGGCGGCCGAGGCCAAAGCGCAGCAGACCCCGGTCAAGATCGTCTTCCCGCTGGTGCTCTGTGTGCTCCCCGCCCTGTTCGTCGTGATCATCGGGCCGGGCGCGATCCAGATCATCAACGGCCTGCTGCACGCCTGATCTGACTGGCTCCGCGCCGGCACGATCGGCGGATGCCACGGCTCCTCGAACCGAGTCCTTCCCCGGCTCGGAACGGGGGGCCGTTCGGCGTGTCGTCGCCCCATGCGACCTGCGAGGGCTTCCGGTCTAGGCCCTCTGCGGGCCATCCGCCCCAAGACGGACCCTCCGGCCGATAGCATCGTCGGCGTACTCCAGCTATCGTCCCCCGTGTGGGGGAGCCAGGTGCTCCCCCGAGGAACCAGACCCCGGGGTCGCCCGGGTGATACCGGAGGCATTGGATGCAGGGTCGGATCGAAGATGTCGGGGTCGAGGGCCGCACGCGGTCCCTCCGCGCCGCACCTGCGGTCGAAGGCGAGACGTCGGTCCGGGGCGCCTACCGGGCGCTCTACCGTTGGATCGCGCTGACCGACGTGTTGTCGGTGGCCGCCGCGTTGCTGGTCGGCTATTGGGCGAGGTTCGGATGGCTCGAGATGCCGAGCGGGACCTTCGCGCTGTTGCTCCTCGCATCACCGATCGCGATCCTGTGCCTCTACGCGGGTTTCCATCTCTACGACGCCTATCGGTACGCGCCGGCCGAGGAATTCCGCCGGATCATTTTCGCGGTCTCGATGGGCGTCGGATCGATCCTCGTCGTCTCGTTCTGGTCCAAGGCCGATTACTCTCGCCTCTGGCTCGCGATCGCGTGGGCGACGGCGCTGTTCGCCGCGTTGGCGTCGCGGAGGCTCTGGCATGGCTACATCCATCGCCAGCGGGTGCAGGGGCGGTTGTCGTTCCCGACGGTCGTCGTGGGGACGAACGCGGAAGCGCAGCACCTCGCACGCCTGATGCAGCTGCCCTCGTTCGGATTCCGGGCGATCGCGATGGTCTCGACCGACCTGGCGCCCGGCATCCCCGCCGGCGACGTTCCCGTCATGGGGACCGTGGCCGACCTCCGCGATGTGATCCGTGACGTCGGCGCCGAGTGTGTCTTCGTGGCGGCGAGCGCGCTCTCGGCCTTCGAGATGGGCTACGTGGCCAAGGCGGTCCGGCTGGAGGGCGTCGAGGTGCGGGTGACCGCCACGCTGCCCGAAGTGCTCTCGAGCCGCGTCGCCGTGCAGTCGCTGGGGGGCGTGACCGCGCTGTCGCTGCGCCCCGCGCGTCTCACCGGGACCCAGGTGGTGATCAAGCGCGCGTTCGACATCGCGGTGGCCGGCCTCGGCCTGCTCTTGGTCTCGCCCGTGCTGGCCACGATCGCGCTCGCCGTCAAGCTGACCTCGCCCGGCCCCGTCCTCTTCCGCCAGAAGCGCGTCGGTCATCGAGGGCGGCCGTTCACGATGCTGAAGTTCCGCACGATGCAGGTGGGCGCCGACCGGATGGTGGACGAGCTGCGCGAGCAGCACGGCGTCGAAGGCCTGATGTTCAAGCTGAAGGACGACCCGCGCGTGACGGCGGTGGGCCGGTTCCTGCGGAAGGTGAGCCTCGACGAGCTGCCGCAGCTGCTGAACGTGGTGATCGGCGACATGAGCCTCGTGGGCCCGCGACCGCCGCTGCCCGAAGAGGTCACCCGGTACGAGGACTGGCAGTTCGATCGGCTCGAGGTCCCGCCGGGCATCAGCGGTCTGTGGCAGGTCAGCGGGCGCAGCGACCTCTCGTTCGAGGACTGCGTGCGGCTCGACCTCTTCTACATCGAGAACTGGTCCCTGGCCTACGACCTCTACATCTTGGCCAAGACGATCCCCGTCCTGGTCTCCAAGCGCGGGGCATACTGACGTGAAGATCGCGCTGGTGTGCTCCTCGGGGGGGCACCTCGGACAACTGTGGCGACTCCACAATTGGTACGAGCCTCACGACCGGTTCTGGGTGACGTTCGATACCCGCGACGCCGTTTCGCTCCTGGCCGACGAGCGCGTGATCTGGGCCTACCACCCCACCACGCGGAATGTGAAGAACACCGTGCGCAACCTCTGGCTCAGCTGGCGGACGATCCGCCGCGAACGCCCCGACATCGTCGTCTCAGACGGCGCCGGCGTGGCGTTCCCGTTCTTCGTGGTGGCCAAGCTGCATCGGGTCAAGACCGTCTACCTCGAGGTGTACGACCGTATCGACTCCCGCACGCTCACGGGCCGGCTCTGCTACCCGATAACCGACCTGTTCTGCGTGCAGTGGGAGGAGCAGCGCGCCCTCTACCCCAGGGCCGAGCTGATCGGCACGCTCCTGTAGGCGGATGATGGCCACCTCTTTCCCGCTCCCGCTCGTCATGCTCGTGGTGGGCACCGACCACCACCCGTTCGACCGTGCCGTCGCGTGGGTCGACGACTGGGCCAACGCCAACGCCCACCGTGCCCGCGTGGTGATCCAGTACGGCACCTCGCGCCCTCCCGTGCACGCAGAGGGCCACGATCTGCTGCCCGTCGCCGAACTGGAGGCGATGATGGCCGAGGCCGTCGCGGTCATCTGTCACGGCGGGCCGGGCACGATCATGGGGGCGCGCGAGTCAGGGGTGGTGCCGATCTGCATCCCGCGACAGAGCGGTCTCGGCGAGCACGTCGACGACCACCAGGTGCGGTTCGCGACGCGCGTCGCCCAGGCCGGGCAGGTGCATCTCGCGTCGACGGCCGACGAGCTCACGTCGCTGCTCGAGCGTGCGCTCGGAGGCGACGAGGGGTTCCGGCTCGATCTCGCGGGCCACGACCCTGCGGCCGCGGCGACCGAGCGGTTCGGCCGGCTCGTCGACCGGCTGTTCGAGCGGGGCGCCGGCTCCACTCAAGCCTCGGCGGCACGTACGGTGCGTGTGATCTCGATCACGGGATGGGGGCGCAGCGGCAGCACGCTGCTGGACCGGCTCCTCGGGCAGGTCCCGGGCGTGTGTTCGATCGGCGAGCTCCGCGAGCTCTGGCAGCGCGGCTTGGTCGAGGATCGACTCTGCGGCTGCGGGGAGCGCTTCCACGACTGCGAGCTCTGGCGCCGGATCGGCGAGCGCGCGTTCGGCGGATGGGACCGCCTGGACGCCGCGGAGGTGGCCGCCCTGCGCGCGAGGGTCGATCGTGCGGGCTCGATCCCGCGGGTCCTGACCGCGCGTGCGGCACCGGTGGGCGACCACGACGTGATGCGATACGCCGAGCTCCTGGGCCAGCTATACCGCGCGATCGCCGACGTCACCGGCGCCCGGGTGATCGTGGACTCGTCGAAGCTCCCCACGCACTCCCTGTTGTTGCGCCAGATCCCTGGCGTCGACCTGCGGGTGCTCCATCTCGTCCGGGACCCGCGCGGGGTGGTCTTCTCGTGGCAGAAGGAGATCGTCCGCGCTGATGGCGACGGTCGCGATCATCTGCCGCGATACGGCGTGGCGGCCGCGTCGATCCGCTACCTGTTGTACAACGCGGCCGCACACGTGGTGCGTACGCGGCGCGTCCCCTCGCGGTTCCTGCGATACGAGGACCTGGTCGCCCGCCCTGCGCAGATCGTCGCCGACGTCCTGCGATGGGCCGAGGTGGACGTCGCGGAAGGGGATCTCGCGTTCATGCACGACGGCGTCGCCGACCTCGGGGTCGATCACACGGTCGACGGGAACCCGATGCGGCTGCTACAGGGCCCCGTCGAGGTCACGGTCGACGACGAATGGCGCCGGTCGCTCCGCCCACGTCAATGGGCCGTCGTATCCGCGATCACGGCTCCGCTCATCGCGATGTATGGGTACGCCCTGTGGGGTGAGAGGTCCTGAGCCTTCCTGTGCTCTACATCGGCGGGCTCGGACGGTCGGGGAGCACCCTCGTGGACCGGATCCTCGGGCAGGCGCCCGGCACGTGTTCCGTGGGCGAGTTCGTGTTCCTGTGGGATCGCGGGCTCATGCGGGACGAGCGCTGCGGGTGCGGGGAGGCATTCCGACGGTGTGGGTTCTGGGAAGAGGTCGGCCGGCGCGCGGTCGGGGGATGGGACGCGCTCGACGCGGCCGCGACCCTTCGGCTGCAGCGATCGGTCGACCGGAACCGGTATCTGCCGCTGATGCTTGCTCCGTGGCTCGCACCGGCCTACGCACGGCGACTGCGCGCCTACGCCGACTTGCTGGGGCGCGTGTATGAAGCGGTGGCCCACACCGCGGGTGCGAGCATGATCGTCGACTCCTCCAAGCAGGTCTCAACGGCTGCCGTTCTGCGGCACGTACCCGGGATCGACGTCCGACTGCTGCAGCTCGTGCGCGACCCCCGGGCCGTAGCGTTCTCCTGGGGCAAGACCGTCGCGCGCCCCGACGCACCCGACTCCTTCATGGCCAGAACCGGCCCCGTGCGGACGGCGGTCCGCTGGCTCGCCACGAACGCGGCCTTCGCCATCCTCCGACTGGCGCCCGGATCCCTGCGTCCCGCCGCCCGGTATGAGGACGTGGTCCGCACGCCCGGGCCGTGGGCCCACCGGATCCTCGTGCAGACGGGGGCTGCATCGACCGCCCCGATCTTCGCCGACGAACGCACCGCGCTGCTCGGCATCGACCACTCGATCTCGGGGAACCCCATGCGGTTCCGCACCGGGCCGGTCGAGATCGTGGCCGACGACGCATGGCGCAGCCAGATGCCACGGCGCGACCGCGTGATCGTCGGCGCGATCACTTTGCCCCTCCGTGTCGTCGGCGGCTATCGAGGTCGAGCCGCATGAGCGCGGTACCTTCCACTTCCTGGCCGTCCGTGAGCGTGGTGATCGCCACGCGCGAACGCCCGGCCTTGTTGCGCCGCGCGATCCGGTCGGTGCTGTCGCAGGCGTACCCGGGCACGGTCGAATGCCTGGTGGTGTTCGACCAGAGCCCGGCGTTCGACCTCGGTGACGTCGCGCCGCGCGACGGAGGAGACCGCTCGCTGCGCGTCATGTCCAACGATCGAACGCCGGGACTCGCAGGTGCGCGGAACACCGGGGCCGAACGCGGGTTCGGCGAGGTGCTTGCGTTCTGCGATGACGACGACGAATGGCTTCCGGGCAAGCTCGTTCATCAGCTCGCTGCGCTCGAGGCATCGGGCGCCGACGTGGCGGTTACGGGGATCGAGGTCGTGGCGGGGGAGCGCCGCATCGCGCGCGTCTGCGCCCACGAGCGCGTGACGCCCGGGGTCCTGCTACGGTCCCGGGCGACCGAGATCCACCCCTCGACGGTCGTCGTCCGGCGTCGCGCCTTCGAGACCACGATCGGACCGATCGACGAGGCGATCCCTGGAAGCTACGGGGAGGATTACGAGTGGCTGTTGCGGGCGGTCGCCGTGGGGGACATCACGGCCGTGCGTAAACCATTCGTCCGCGTGTATCGCTCGGGGGACTCGTTCTTCACCGCACGCTGGCAAACGATCGCGGACGCGATCGTCTACCTGACCGCCAAGCACCCGGAGGTGCTCGTCGATCGGAGGAACGCGGCACGGCTCTACGGCCGTCTCGCGTTCGCGCAAGCTGCGCTCGGCCGCCCGTCGGATGCGCGGGGCTGGGCGTGGCGGAGCATCCGACGCCGGCCCCTCGAACGGCGGCCATACCTCGCGCTCGCGGTCTCGGCCCGGCTCGTGCGTCCCGAGACGGTCGAGGCCTGGGCGAACCGGTCCGGCCGTGGTGTCTGAGCCCCGGGTCTCGGTCTCGACGGTCCCGCGGCCCGAGCTTCGGTCTGTCGCCCGCGGGGGCACGCTGAACCTCGCGGGGCTCGTGCTCGCCGGCGCACTCGGCTTCGTGCTCGTGATCGTGATCACCCGGGCCCTCGGGCCCTCGGGCGCCGGGGTGGTCTTCGGCGCGATCGCGGTATTCACGATCGCAGCCAACGTCGCGGAGCTCGGAGCCGATAGCGGCGTGGTTCGGTTCGTCTCGAGGGCCCGCGCGCTGGGTCGAACGCAGGAGATCGGCACGATCATCGCCGTCGCCCTGGTGCCTGCTGCGATCGCCGGCGCGGTCATGGGACTCGCCGTGTGGCTCGGCGCCGACCGGCTCGCGATCTGGTTCGTGGGGGACCATCGCGCCGAGGGAGCGGCGTTCATCCGCGGGCTCGCGCCGTTCCTGCCGGTCGCCACGACGGCGACGGTCGCCCTCGCCGCCTCGCGCGGGTTCGGCACGATGGTGCCGTTCGTCGCGATCGACAGCGTCCTCACCCCCGTGCTCAAGCCTGTGCTCGTCGCCCCGGCCCTGGCCGCCGGTCTCGGCTCGGCTTGGATCGCCGCCGGCTGGGGGCTGCCCGAGGCCGTGGCGTGTGTCGCCGCGATGATCGCGCTCTCGCGGCTGCACCGGCGTCTCGGGTCCACGGGCGTGCCGACCCGTTCGCTCGCCGCGATCGCGCGGTCCTTCTGGCGCTTCTCAGCGCCCCGCGGGGTCGCGGCCGCGTTCCAGGTCACGGTGCTGTGGTTCGACGTGCTCCTGCTCGGCCTCTTCCGTCCGACCGCCGAGGTGGGCGTCTACGCCGCGGTCAGCCGAGTCGTGATGGTCGGGACCTTTGCGCTCCAGGCGGTGCGGCTCGCCATCGCGCCACAGATCGCCGGATTGCTCGCTCGTGAGGATCGGGACGGAGCCCAGACCCTGTATCAGACCGCGACGTGGTGGTTGATCGCCGTCTCATGGCCGCTGTTCCTGACCCTCGCGTGCTTCGCTCCGCTCCTGTTGAGGGTGTTCGGGCCCGCGTTCACGTCGGGCCAGGGCGCCCTGGCGATCCTCGCCGTCGCGATGCTCGTGAACCTGGGGACGGGCAACGTCACCGTGGTTCTGTTGATGGGCGGCAAGAGCTCGTGGAACCTCGTGAACACGGCCGTCGCGATCGGACTGAACGTGGGCCTCAACCTGCTGCTGATCCCGCGGTTCGGCATGGAGGGAGCGGCGGTGGCGTGGGCGGTGTCGATCGTCGTGGACAACCTGCTGGCCTTGGCCGAGGTCTGGTGGTTCCTCGGCATGCGTCCGTTCGGGCGTGGGTATGCGATCGTCGTCGCGGCCGCGTTGCTCTGCGTGGGCGGGATCGGGCTTACGGTGCGCCTCACGCTCGGGGCCACCGTTCCCGGTCTCGCGGTGTTCCTCATCACGGCGGGCGCGGCCTACACCGCCGTGCTCCTGCGGTGGCGGAGCGCGTTGCGGATGGACGCCTTCCTCGGGGCGCTCCGAGGTGGAACGGCACCGGAGATCGCCGAGCCGAGCGAGATCCTCGAGGCTGTCGAAGTCTGATCCCTGCCGGCCGGCAGGCAGACCGGTCCGGTCCCGCCCGCACGGTTCCCGGTAGCCTGGACAGGCCTTCCCCCGGTACCTGGAGGTACCCATGTTCGGTCGATCCCCCCGGCGCGCAGCCGCCCGCACCGCGGTGGCGGTGTGCGCGTTGACGCTCTCACTCTCCGTGCCCGCACGGGCGGACTGGCCCCAGTACCACGCGAACCCGGCGAGGACGGGCGTGGCCACCGGTCCGGCGATCCCCGCAGATCGGCTCGACCGCCTCGAGATCAAGTGGTCGCGCGCGACCCGGCCCTCAGCCGAAGGCGTGAACTCGTCGGCCGCCGTCGTCAACGGCGTGATCTACGTGGGCTCCGACGACGGCCGGCTCTACGCCCTGGGTGCCAACGCCGGCGTCATCTTGTGGTCGCGCCAGACCGGCGGCCCCGTCCGGTCCTCACCGGCGGTCGCCGGTGGCTCCGTATTCGTGGGCTCGGACAGCGGATCCCTGTACGCGTTCGCGGCGGCGACGGGTGCGGTGCGCTGGAGCCAGGATCTGGGTGGCGCCGTGACGGCGCCACCGCTCGTCACCGGGGGCCAGGTGATCGTGGGGTCGCGAGGTGGCGACGTCTCTGCGTTCGACGCGGCCACGGGTGGGCGGAATTGGAGCTACCACACGTGGACCGTGTGGGACGCTGCGGCCGCATCGAACGGCCTCGTCTTCGTGGCTTCCGACCAACAGCGAGTGTTTGCCTTGAACGCGACGACCGGCGAGCTCGAGTGGAGCGCGGACATCTGGGGGCGCGGACGGGGCGTTCCCGCCGTCGCGGGCGGTCGCGTGTTCGTGGGCACCGACCGGGGGAGGGTGTACGCGTTCGACGCGGCGACCGGCCGCGAGCAGTGGCGGGCCGACGTGCTGATCGACGGCGCCGCCGGCGTCGTACGGATGGCCCCGGCCGTCGCCGAGGGCCGCGTCTACGTGACGACGGGAGAGACCTTGGCGAACGGAACGATGACGGGCCACGCGGTCGCCCTCGACGTCGCCGACGGCCGCATCGCATGGCGGGCGACGCTCGCCGACTACAGCACGTCGTCGCCCTCATACGCCGGTGGCATCCTGTTCCTCGGGTCGTTCGATCACCGTCTATATGCGCTCGATGCCGCCACGGGGGGCGAACTGTGGAACTCGGGCTGGAAGTTCGAGGGCGGGTTCTTCTCTCGCGGGATCAGCACCTCGCCCGCGATCTCCGACGGACGCCTGTTCGTCGGCGTGCGCGACGGCAGGATCTACGCGCTCGGTCTGCCCCGCGGCTGAACCCGTGATCTTCCGGCCGCGGTGCTCCTCCGGGGGCGTAGCCTTGCGGCCGTGACCGACATGCGGACGACCCTCGGCCCGGGCGCGAGCTCCGATCTCGTCTGGATCGCCGATGTCTTGTGGGGGGGTGTCGACGGTATCGGGGTGACGCTGGAACAGCCACCTTCTGGCACCGACGTCCTCGAGCGCTACCGCGTGGTGCCTAACGCCCGGGCTCCCAGGGTCCTCGTACCGGCTGAACGTGCAACGGGCGCCGGGGCGCTCGCTGCCGGCGCCGGCACGAGGTCGGGCGGAGCACGATTGGGGCGCAGGGCGGCGGCCGCGGTGATCGGCGCGGGCATGGGCGGCACGTTCTTCCGCGACCAGCTGCTGGTTTACGGGGCGCCGGGAGCGCAGATGTCGCTCGCGGCGCCGCGCGGCCAACGGCTCGCCGCAGCGCTCGAGGAGCTACTCGAGGTCCCGGTTTCCCTGGTGGTGAACGTGCGCCCACCGTCCCCCTCGCGCAAGCCGGTCGTGCAGGTCGTCGATGGCGATGGCGCCACCCTGGCCTACGCCAAGGTGGGGTGGAACACCGCGACCGACGAGCGTTTGGCTGCCGAGGCGATCGCGTTGTCCGCGATGGCGGGATCTGCGGGAACCGTCGTCGCGCCACGACTGAGGGAGGCAGGCGCCTGGGGGGGTCACCGCCTCGTCGTCAGTGCGCCGTTGCCCGCGTCGATCCGACGGTGGCGTGCCGCGTCACCGCCGCCGGTTGCCGCGACCCGAGAGGTCGTCGAACGCCTCGGGAGCACCGGCTCGTCGACCTACGCCGAGTCGCCGGTGCGCGAGCGGCTCCGCGCCACCTGGGAGGATGCGGCCCGGACCGGAGCCGATCCCGCCCTCGCCGTCGCGATCGGCGATCTCCTCGACGCGCTCGACCGGGTCTCGGGGATCGAGCTGGAGCACGGCGGCTGGCACGGCGACTGGTCGCCCTGGAACCTCGGGATCGACGACGGCGGGGTGGTCGCATGGGATTGGGAGCACGCGGGCTACGACGTGCCCGCCGGGCTCGACCTGCCGCACTTCTGCTTCCAGCGGGCATTCATCGGTGCGCGCCGTTCCGTGGCTGAGGCGTTCGGCCAAGCGCGCGAGGCTGGGGCGGTGCTCCTTCGAGCGTTCGGCTGCCGTCCCGAGCAGATCGAGCTCACGCTCGGGGTGCATGTCGCGGAGGTGGGCCTTCGCTACCTGGGCGCCGCCGTCCGCGGTGCCCCGGCGAACCCGCGGTTCGCCGCGGACGGCGCCGCGGCCGTAGCCGCTGAGGCCGCCCGCCGTGCGGGACCTGCGAGCTGATCGCCCTCGCGCCACGCAAGCGCCGCCGCCACCATGGCGATCGGAAGGCCCCACGGCAGCAGGTCGTAGAACGGCAGCTGAACGACCGCGACGAAGATCGCAACCTCGCACCAGAGCCGCACCCACCGGTCGCCGGAGGCGGTGGGCGCCAGCGGTCTCGAGGCCTTCCACCAGGCCCACCCGAGCCAGCCGACGAACAGGACGAGTCCGGGGACCCCCTGCGAGACGAGGATGTTCCAGAGCTGGCCGTGGGTACCCGCCGAAAGGTTCCCCGACACCATCACGGGCGCCCCGTGCCCGAGGATCGGCGACGCGCGCACGAGCTCGATCGACTGCGCGTACAGCTCCGCTCGGTGGGCATCGCCGTACCCGTTCGTCAGACGGATCATGATGATCTCGCCCAGCGGTGTCAGGAACAGCAACGCGCCGACCACGAGCGACCCGAGTGCCGCGATCTTCAGCAGTTGGGCGTTGCGGCCGCGGGCTGAGCGCAGCGTCGCGTACGCGAGGCCCGCGGCGACCGATAGCCACGCGCCGCGGTTCAAGGAGAAGACCAGCGGGAAGACCGAGAGGACGATCACCAGCAGCAGCAGGTCACGATGGAGCCGGCGACGCACGAAGGCCAGCCCGCAGATCGCGAAGGGCAGCGTCATCGCGTACGCCGCCCCCCACTGGTTCGTGTAGGTGAACGGCGCCTGGGGTCGGTGGATCGGATACGCGCCGAACGCGCGGGCAGACGACGTCGAGGCCCTGACCAGGTCGCTCACGAAGCGTTCGTTCAGGAGCTGTGCCGGCATCATCGCGCGGGCCGGGGTCGGGATCGTGACAGCCGGGATGACCATCCCGACGATGCCGCCGACCACCGTGATCACGAAGAACACGGCGAGGCAGCGGACGACGGTGGCCGTCGGCAACTCCTGCCGCGTGCGGTTCAAGACGTAGAGGAAGAGCGCCCCGGCCGCCACGTAGATCCCCCCATGGTAGACGAGGGAGAGCGCCTGTTTCGGGTCGCTCAGCTGGGTGGCCGAGAACGCGCACCACACCAGGAACGTCAGGTAGAGCGCGATGCCTTTTGGGGCCGTGATCCGCCGGCGGACCAGCAGCGACGCGATGAGCGGCACCGCCATCAGCGGCAGGATGAAGCCCGCCACGCCCAGTAGCCACCACAGGGGCAGCATGGGAAAGAGCATGAGGAGCGGCCAAGCCGCGTGGCGCCGGACCCGGGTCATCGAGTCGGAGGCAGGCCCCGAGGGCGCCCACGGGGGGCGAACAGGAAGACTCACTCGGTCGGACGAGGGCAGGGGCATCGAGGGCGGCGCGGGTCGGGGGAAGCGCCGTAGCGCGAGCCTAGCAGTGGGCCTGGCCTGCGGGAACGGCCGAACGTCCTCGTCCGAACGATGGTGCATCCCGTCAGCGAAGCGAGAGGCGACGGGCTCGTGCGGGGGGCCACGACGCGCGGGGCGCCCGTTCGCGCTCGGCCTCGCGATCGGCCACGTAGCGGGCGGTCGCGAACCAGCCCTCGGCGGCCTCGAGGTCGCCCGCGGCCACAGCTTCGGCATACGCCGTGGCGACTCGATCGAGGGTAGAGGCCCTGAACTTCACACCGGTGGTATCGACCGGCGCAACCGTGTTTCTTGAGGCCCTCCTATGGGTATAAGCCCTTTGGACCTGCATGAATGGGCCTTCGGTGGTTGCGACGGTTAGCCCGAACGGCCTATCATCGGTCTCGTATCGAGGCTCTCGTCCGAGAGCCGTACAGGCGACAGAAGGGATCCACCAGCATGAAGCGGATGGCCGGAATCCTCGTGGGGGCCGTCGTCATGGTTGTCACGCTGGCGGGTACCGCGCTTGCGGACTACACGAACAGCCCTAGCCCGACCACCGTGGTGAGCGGCAGCGGCGGAGGCACCGCCTTCACGGGTGGCAATGTCTCCACCCCTCTCCTAGTGGCGGCGATCCTCGTGGTCGTCGGGCTCGTAGCGCTGTTCGTGGCCCGCCGTCGCGCGGCCCACGCCGCCTAACCATCACGATCGCTTTCGGAACGCCTCGGGGGTAGCCCGGGGCGTTCCTGCGTGTCGTCGACCGGTTCGGCGGTGACCGGCGCCGCTAGAATGGGAGCTCGCGCGCGAGGTTGCGCCACCACCGCAGCGGCACCGGTGCAGAGAAACGGACCTCCAGCTCGAGCCGGGGTCCCGGCGTGCCGCGCCAGACCGCGGTACCTCCGTCCACCGCCATCTCCTCGCTCGCCCACGTGATCCGCGTGCCCTCGGGAGCATGGATCGTGACCGAGACCTCGGTGGGCGCGATCGAGGTCTGCGTGAGCACGGTGAGGCGGTAGCTCCCTTCCGACGAGTTCCCCGCCCACACCCCTTCGCGTTTGGTGACCAGGCGGAGCGTGCCCGTGTCCCCCGACGGGATCGTGAAGAAGTCCTGGTACCAGGGGAAGCCGAGTTCGGAGCCCACGCGCATGCCCTGGTCGCGTCCGTCACGCTGGGCCTCGACGAGGTCGCAGGGGTCGGGGCAGCTCACGGTGAGGAGCGCGATGTTGTCGCCGGGTTCACCGCCGGCAGCCAGCGGATCGATCACGAATCCCGGCAACCCGTGATCGGGCGCGTCGTTGCGGATCGCCACGGAGGTCGTGCCGATCGCCTCGCCATTGCCACCGAGCACCACGTCGTAGTCGACCGTTCGATGGGCATAGAAGTCGACCTTGCTGCCCGAGCGGCTGTTCAGCACGACTGCCACCATGTCGCCCCGGGGAGCGGCGAAGGCACCGTCCGCATGGGCGAGGCCGAGGCCATCCTGCATCGCCGCGTCCGTGGTGTATATCTTCAGGTGCCCCCCGGCCACCGCGTCGGCGACGGCGCGGAGACGCGCCACCCCGTGGACGTCCATCCCGAGGAAGCGTTCGAATGCACCTCCTGCCACCGTGCCCAGTAGTCCCTTGCGCTCGAGCGACGCGCCCGGGAAGCGGATGTAGGCCTCGTTCGTCATGAAGTCGACGACGTTGCCGGCCCCGAGCGTCACGCCGAGACTGGGGATCCTCGTTGGGCCGGTGACGTCGAGCAGCTCTGCGAGCGCGAACGGATCGGCGCTGAGCACCCCGTCGAGGGCGCGGCCGTCCACGATCTCGTAGGCCGCGAGGACCGCACGAGCCGCGGAAGGGAAGTCGGGGGTGAGATTCATGTTCCGCCAGAACCCCGCCCCGCCGTACTGGTCGTAGTTGCGCCGATAGTCGGGGTTCGGCGCGGGCACCCGCCCCGGCGGGAGGTCGGGAAGCCGCTGGATCGGTTGGAACTCCGAGAACGAGAACCGCCCCTGCTCGACCGTGAGGATCGCCCAGGCACCCCAGATCCCGCCCGTGCCGCGCGCTTCCGCGGGGCTCTCGGCCACGAAGAAGTAGTGGCGAGGCCCCTGGGCGCCCGCGAACGAAGGCAGGCCGCCGAGCAGGGCTGTGGTGGCGTCCAGCGCGTCGGCGACCCGCCGCACGTCGCGCACGGCCTCGAACCGCGCCTGGGCCACAGATCCGAAGAGCATGGTGGACGGGGTGCCTTCGATCAGCTCGACGGCACGATGCGCTCGCCGGGCCACGCCGGCGATGTCCCCGCCCAGGCCGGAGATCGCCTCCAGCGGGATCACGCCGTTCTGTGGCGCGAGCGAGCCGAGTCCGTCAGGGAGCTGCGCAACCACGTCGACGAGCTGGGTGCCCGCATCGGCGAGATCGCGCCCCGCGAGCGCCACCCCTTGGGCCACATCGACGTTGCGGCCGAGGATCGGCAGTGCCGCCACCATGCCGGACGCGCCTGCGTGACCTGCGGCGGCGGCGTCATCGAACCGCCGCGCCGCGTCTTCGAATGACGCGCGGGCGTCGATGAGGTTGCCGTAGCTCACCGCCTGGCGGCCCTTGTGAAGCGCGGCGGCACCCCTTTCGAGGTCGCGACGCAGGCCGGTGGTCGCGACGATCGCGAACGCGACCAGGGCTCCGGCGCAGAGCGCAAGGATCGTCGCGACCGCGACGATCCGCCGGAGCCAGTGCCGTCTGAGGTGCTGGTCGACGGCTGTCGCCATGGTCAGCTGGCGGACCGGCGGCGAAGCGCCTCGAGCCGGCCGCTCAGCCTGCCGGCCTTGTTCCCGGCGGTCCACATGTCCCCGGCGATCGTGACGGGCGAGGCCGGGCCCTCGTCGTACCCGTACTGCGCGCCGTAGTAGGCATAGCCCGTCGAGCCGGCGTCGACGTTGTTCAGGACGGCCCCCAAGACCCGCGCCCCGACCTGGTCGAGCTGCGCCCGTGCCTGCACGACCGCTCCGCGCGGCGTGGCGCCGGCGTCGGCGACGTACAGCACGCAGTCCACGAGCGGCGCCAGCACGAGCGCGTCGGCCACGGCGAGCACCGGCGGACAGTCGATCACGATGAAGTCGACGACCTCACGCTGCTCGGCGATCAGCTCCTGCATCTCGTGTGACTGCAGCAGCTCGGTCGGGTGACTCGAGATCTTCCCGCTCGACATCACCCAGAGGTTGTCGATGCGCCCGCTGCGCAATGACTCCCATGCCCGCCGATCGCCTTCGAGCACCTCTGAGAGGCCCCGGTCGCCGGCCAGACCGAAGAACTCATGGACCCGTGGGCGGCGAAGGTCGGCCGAGACGAGCACGACCTTCTTGTCGGCCTGCGCGAGCGTCACCGCCAGATTCGCGGCCGTGGTGCTCTTGCCCTCGCCGGCGAGCGCCGACACCACCATCACACTCTTGATGCCGTGTTCGGCGGCGGCGACGAACATGCTGGTGCGCAAGGTCCGATACGCCTCGGCGGCGGGGCTGCGTGGCGACTCGAGCGTCACCAGGTGCGTCTCTCCGCGGTCGCGCCAGCCGGGGACGGTCGGGATCATCGTCATGACGGGAGCCCCGATCGTGCCCTCGAGATCCATGCGCCCGTGCAGGTGATCGTCCATGCGCTCGCGCGCGAACGCGCCGAACACCCCGACGAGCATGCCGGCGAACAGCGCGAGCGCGATGTTCATCGGCAGGTTGGGGCTGCCTGGCGAGCCAGGGGTCTCGGCTGCCGCCAGGACCTCGCCCGCGTCGATCGTGGTCGATTGCACCTGGGCCAGCTGCTGGTTGAGCAGGGCGATCGAGGCGGAGCTGCCCTTGTTGCCGGCGAGGGCCGCGAGGCGCTCCTTGAGCACGGCGACCTTCCCGTCGATCGTCGCTCGTGCCTGCTGGGTCTTGTATGCGAGGTAGGCCTCAGCCACCGCATTCGCGCCGCGGCCGGCGAGCCGCGCGTCGCGGTCGCTGAACCGGATCTGGAGCACGTCGGCATCCTTGGTAACGGTGACGTCGGTCGCAGCGACCATCTCGCGGGGGGTGAGCCCCCCGCCCATGCCTTCGGCGGCGAGCGCGGCGACGGGAACCGACATCGCGATCTGCCGTTCGTTCTCCACGTTCAGGGTCTGCGGCGACGCGGTGTCGCCCACGGCCAGGATCGGCGGGCGGACCAGGATCTCGGCGGTGGCCGAGTAGATGCGCGGTTGCACGGCGGTCCACGCCACCGCGCAGCCGACCGCGACCAGTGCGACCATGCCCACCAGCTTCTTGCGCCGGCGAAGCACGCCCGCGTAGTCGCGAAGGTCGAGGAAGGCGCTGTCCGTCTGCGACGGGGTGGTCCAAGAAGGTGTCTGCATGGGCTGCATTCCGTCACGGGCTGCGCTCAGCGGCGGAGCGTTCCCGCAGGTCGAGGGGAGGGTATCACCGGTCCGCCTAGGCTACGGACCCGTTGCGCGAAGCGCATCGGGCGACAGGTGATGGCCCTGGGGCCGATCGCCCTAAGCCGCGTGCGCGTCGACCCGGGCGCCGAGGGGCCGCTGCTAGGCTCTCGCGCCATGGAGGTCGCGTATCAAGGGGAGCCGGGCGCGTACAGCGAGCGCGCCGTGCGTTCGCTGTTCCCGGACGCGACACCGATGCCGTGCGACACGGTCCGCCTCGTGTTCTCCCGCGTGACGAGCGGTGAGGCGGGCTTCGGCGTGGTGCCGCTCGAGAACTCGCAGGCGGGCTCCGTGAACGAGGTCTACGACCTCCTCCAGCACACCAGCTTGTTGCATATCGTCGGCGAGGCCGTCGTGCGGGTCGACCACGCGCTGCTCGCGAGCCCGGGCAGCCGCCTCGAAGGGATACGGCGGGCGTACTCGCATTGGCAGGCACTCGCGCAGTGCGAGGAGTTCCTCTCGTCGATGCGGATCGACCCGGTCCCCGTGCACGACACGGCGGGGGCGGCTCGGATGATCGCCGAGCGCGGCGATCGCGAGGACGCCGCGATCGCGAGCGTCGAAGCGGGAACGCGGATGGGGCTCGCGGTCCTCGCCGAGCGGATCCAGACCGAGAAGGAGAACTTCACGAAGTTCGCGGCGATCGGCATGAGCGACCCACGGCTGGCTGAACCCGACAAGACTTCGCTCGTGATGGCGGTGCTCGACGAGCCGGGCTCCTTGCTTGCGTCCCTGGCCCCGTTCGCGGCGCGAGGCATCAACCTGCACAAGCTGGAATCTCGGCCGCGTCGAGGCAAGCCCTTCGAATACGTGTTCTACGTCGACCTGATGGCCGCTGCTGACGACAACGACGTCCGCGACGCGCTCACCGAGGTGGCCGCGCACACGTCGCTGCTGCGGGTGCTCGGCTCGTACGCCTCGGCCGGCGACCCGGTCTGACGTCCGGGCGTCGCTCGCCCTCGGTGGTCGCGAAGAGGTCGCGGTTAGCATGAGCCTCATGTCGTCGGCGCGTCCGTTGATCACGCCCCGCACCGCGGTCGTGCTGGCCGTCGCCGTCGCGCTCGTAGTGGGGGCGGCGGGGGTCGCCGTGGTGCGCGGCGGGCAGGGCGACGGTGAGCCGAGCGGGGCGCTGCCGTCCCCGGCCGAGTTCCGGACGCCCGGGCCGGCCAACCATGCCTTCGAGGGACTGACCACCTTCCGTGGCAACGACTCCCGGTCCTATTACGGCGAGGGTCCAGTCCCGCGCGCCCCCGTGGTTCGCTGGCGCGAGCCGGCGGCCAAGATGTGCATGAACTCGGTGGTCGGGATCCAGCGCGACGAGTGGTGCGGCACGGGCTGGACCGGCCAACCGAACGTGATCGAGCACGGCGACGGCTCCGTCGAGGTGCGCGAGGGTGCGTACGACGGGGCCTATCATTTCGTCGACGGGCTCACGGGTCTGCCCGTGCGTCCCTCACTACAGACGCGCGATCTCGCGAAAGGGTCGGCCACCTCCGACCCCGACGGGTTCCCGCTGTACTACGCGGGTTCGCGCGACAACTACCTCCGCGTGGTGGCCCTCGACCGGGCCGAACCCACCGTGCTGTGGCAGCTCAACGCCGACATCTCGGCGCCCGGCCCGCTCCGCAACAACGACTGGGACGGGGCGGCCCTCGTGGTGGACGACTACCTGATCGAAGGGGGCGAGAACGGCTGGTGCTACGTGATCCGACTCAACCGCGGCTACGATACGAAGGGCCTCGTGACGGTCGACCCGGTGGTGGTGGCCACCATCCCCGGCTTCGACCAGCAGCTCCTGAGCGATATCGGGGACCGCGAGGTGTCGATCGAGAACTCGGTCGCGTTCCGCGACGGGGTCGTGTACTTCGCGAACTCAGGCGGCCTGATCCAGGGGTGGGACATCTCGGATCTGCTCGCCGGAGGTAGCGGGTTCGAGCAGGTGTTCCGTTTCTGGGCAGGCGACGACATCGACGCGTCGCTCGTGCTCGACGGCCAAGGGTTCATCTACGCGGCGGCGGAGTACCAGCGTTTCAACGATCGGTCCCGCGAGGTCGGTCAGCTGCTGAAGCTCGACCCGTCCTCGCCCGATGATCCGCTCGTGTGGTCCATCTCCGCGCGCGAGATCGGCTTCGAGGGTGCGGGCGGGAGCTGGTCCACCCCGGCGCTGTACGGCCCGATCGTCTACTTCTCCACGGCGGCCGGCCGGGTGCTGCAGGTCTCGAGGGAGACCGGGCAGATCGTGCACGAATTGAAGGTGAGCGCGCCCTCGATCTCCTCGCCCGTCGTGGTCGACGGCGTGCTGATCCTGGGCGACTGCACCGGCGACGTTTATGCGTGGGACGTCGCGGATGTGAGCGTGGAGCCCACACTTCTGTGGAAGGTCCATCTCAACGGGTGCGTGGAGTCGACACCGGCCGTCTGGAAGGGATGGCTTTACTTCGGGACCCGTCAGGGGTACCTGTACGGGTTCGCCGACGCGGAACGCTGAGCCGCGCCACGTGGGCACGTGACGCCAGGTTTCGACCGGCGACCGGGTCAGAACACCTGCGGGAAGAGCTGCTTGATCTCCGCGGTCCGCCACAGGACCAGGCTCACCGTCACGCCGATCACCGCGAGCGCACCGATCGCGAAGGTGAATCTGCGGATCGAGGGCCGGCCGTAGCCCTCGGCGGCGAAGCCCATCAGCAATCCCGCGACGAACCCGCCGGCGTGCGCGCGCCAGTCGATCACGCCGCCCGACGAGAACCCGATGAAGGCGTTGATCAGCAGGATGAAGAGTGCGCTCCGCAGGCGCGAGGCGCCCAACGCGGTGTGGCGTCGCTTCCAGTTGCACGCCACCAACGCACCGAACACCCCGAACACGGCCCCGGATGCCCCCACCGCGACGGTGGTGACCCCGGGCATGAACGCGTACGAGGCGGCGCTGGCGGCAATGCCGGTCAGCAGATAGACCGTCGCGAACCGCACCCGGCCGAGCTCCTGCTCCACGACCGTGCCGAAGATCCAGAGCGCGTAGGCGTTGAAGGCGAGGTGCAGCAGGCCCGCGTGGAGGAACATCGCGGTGAAGAGCCTCCATGTCTGCCCCGTGGCGATCCCGATCACCGGGCTGTCGGCTGAGATCTGGGCGAGGCCGACCGCCCCACCCATCTTGATCAGCACCGGTGGGAGCGGCCCTTCCAGGAGCGCTGCGGCGCCCCCTTGGATCAATTCGAGCAGGTACACCGCCCCGATCGCGACGAGCAGCACGACGGTCACGGAGGTCGCCTTGGCGTTCGCGACGGCGATCCGGCGTCCGGGGCCCTGCCGGAACTCCCGGCGCGCCTCATCCACGCACGTCGGGCAATGGTGCCCGACGGGGGCCGAGCGCATGCAGTCGGGGCAGATCGGACGTCCACACCTCGTGCAGTGCACCCCGGTGGAGATCTGGGGGTGGCGGTAGCACTGCTCCACCGAGGAAGGCGGCGGCGGCAACGTGGCGTCAGTATCCATCGGACCATCGTACGGGCGAGCCGCCCGGGCGATGGGAGGCACGCACCATCCGGATCGCCGATCGCTTCGGATGTTTGCGGAGGATGCGCCGGGGTAGACACGGGGAAAGGTTCCCCCGGGGTCACTCGGTTCGGGGCTATCGTCTACCGAACCGGCGAGGAGTTGCAGCGTGACCGGCACCACGACCGCACTTCGGCACGAAGCGTTGTTCTACGACGGCGACGACGGCTTCGTCGAACACACCGGTGCGTTCGTCCGTGAGGGCCTCAGCCTCGACGAGGTCATCTTGATCGTGGTTGCTGCCGCCAAAGCCGACCTGCTCCGCGACAAGCTGGGCGAAGACGCCCGCCTCGTTCGCTTCGCCGACATGGCTGAGGTCGGTCGGAATCCCGCGCGCATCATCCCCGCATGGAGCGCGTTCCGAGCCGAGCAGGTCGAGGCCGGCCGGGGGTTCCGCGGGGTGGGCGAACCGATCTGGGTAGGCCGTGCCGCCGACGAGCTCGTCGAGTGCGAGCGTCACGAGGCACTGCTCAACCTGGCGTTCGTCGACGGTCCCGTGTGGAAGCTCGCCTGCCCGTACGACGTCAGCGCGCTCGCGCCGGAGGTGGTGCGGGAAGCCGAGCGGAACCACCCGGTCGTCGTCGAAGACGGTGTGGGGCGGGGGAGTCCGGCGTTCGCGAGGCCCGACCCGTCGGTCCCGTTCGACCTTCCGCTCCCCGAGCCGCCCGGCCCGGCCCCGGTGTTGATCTTCGGGCGCGACTCGCTCGATCAGGTGCGTGAGGAGGTCCGTCGCGAAGCGGTGGCTGCAGGGCTCGACGCCGTCAGGACCGCCGATCTCGTGCTCGCGGCAAGCGAGGTCGCCAGCAACAGCGTGCGCCACGGCGGAGGGCGCGGCACCGTGCGGGTATGGCGGGCCGACGACGCCGTGCGGTGCGAGATCCGTGACGCAGGGGTGATCGCCGATCCGCTAGCGGGTCGCATGATCCCGACCTCCGAGCAAACGTCCGGGTTCGGCCTGTGGCTCGTCAACCAGCTCTGCGATCTTGTGCAGGTGCGCACCTCGCCTGGCGGCTCGATCGTGCGGATGCACATGCACCTCGCGCGATAGCCGACATCCCGGTCGCCGACACCCGATTCCTCAATGCGCGGTCATCGCGGTTCCCGGTCCAGGAACGCAGATCGTGATCGCTCCCGGCTCGATCTTCACCTTAAGCTTGCGCACGGCCGGCCGGTCGCCGCCGTCGAGCTCGTACGGGGTCTTACGGTCGAGCTTGACCTTGATCGTGCGGCCGGTCGTGCTGTGCACGAAGGGCGACCGCTCGGTCTGCCCCACCGCGGTCCGTCCCATCGTCCTCGCCCACTCGACGATCCCCTTGGCGGTTACGACGCCGATCTCGAGCCGTCCGTCGTCGGGGCTCGCATCTTCGAAGGCGCGGATGCCTCCCAGGATCTGGCCGACGTTGCCGAACAGCACGCAGCTGGCCTTCCCTTTGTACCAGCGGAGGCCGTCGACCTCGATCCGTGCGCGCATCTGACGCTCCCGCAGATGCTTCGCGCTGCTGATCACGTAGGCGAGGCTGCCGATCTTGTCCTTCATGCCCGCGTCGGCGTCGCGGATCATGAAGGCATCGAGCCCTGTGCCGGCCATGACCGCGAATCGCTCGCCGTTGATGCGGCCGACGTCGATCGAGCGGCGTTCGCCATGGAGCCCCACCACCACGGCCTGTTCGATGTCCTGGGGGATCCCGAGGTTCGTCGCGAGCAGGTTGGCCGTGCCCGCCGGCACGACGGCGATCGTGATGTCGGAGCCCGCCAAGGTGTCGATGCATCGCTGCACCATCCCATCGCCTCCCCAGACGAACACCAGGTCGGCGCCGCGGTCCACAAGCTTCTTCACGCGAGCGGGCGCCTTCTTGCTCTTCGGTACCTCGGCCCAGAGCGGGTCGGTGACGCCGTGCGCTGCGAGGGCTCGGCGGAGCTCGGCGGGCCCGCCTCCGAGGGTCTTGCCGGTGTGGACGATGACCCCGACTGTGGTCACGACGCAGCCCCGGGTGCGACCGACTCGGCCGACCTGCCGGTGCCGATGGCCGCGAGCTCGCGCTCCCCGTCGTCTGGTTGCTCCGCTCTCTTGCCTGCCGCGTAGGTCGCGACCACGAGTGCGCCGAGCCCGAGCAGCCCGCCGGCGATGACGTCGGTCACGTGGTGCATGCCCGCGTAGACGCGCGCCAGGGCCACGCCCACGGGGATCGCGACCGCGACGATCCAGAGCAGCACCTTGAGGGCGGGGCGCAGATGAGGACTCAGCAACAATGCCAGCCCCACGTAGAGCGCGACGGCGGCAGCCGTGTGGCCCGAGGGGAAGCTCGAGGTCGGGGGCGAGGGCTCGAGCCGGGGGACCGTGGGGCGCGATCGGTTCACCACGAAGGTGGTCGTCAAGAAGACGCTCACCTCGATCGTGAGCGCGAGCACCAGGAACCCGGCGTCCCGCCACCGGCGGCGGAGCGCGAGCCCGATGACGACTACGGCCGCGATCGCCACCACCGTGCCGGTCATCGCGATAAAGGATCCGGCGTGGGACCAGTCGTTCAGGATGGGCGTACGCTGAGCGAGGAACCAATCGTTGACTGACTCGTCCCATCGACCGAGCGGTCCCTGTAACAGTCCGTGGGTCAGCGAGAGCCCGATGCCGACGAGGATCGACGCGAGGACCAGGTAGCCGGCCGCGCCCACGCCGATCGCGGAGCGCACCGGGTGACGGTCCGGGCGAGAGGGGCTGCTGGGATCGATCGCGTCTGTGTGCATGCCCAATGGTGCACCATGAAGGCGTTCGCTAAACATCGTCCAGCTAACCATCGTCCACGAGATCGCGGTCACCACACGAGAAAGCCGTGCGTTTGCCCGCCAGGGTTCCGGGGGAAGGATGGCGCCATGGACACCTCACTGAGCACTCATCGGACGACCCCCGACCTCGCATCCGCTCCCCGGAGCGCCAGAAACCTCGTGGCCGACGTGATCCGCCGGTTCCGCGCGGCCGATGGCACGAGCCACGCTCGTGCCCTCGCCTACCAGTCGGTGCTCGCCGTGATCGCTGGCTTCATCGCGATCGTCGGCATCTCGAGCCTGCTCCACGTCCGCGAGGTCCGCAGCGTCGTCCAGCACATCGTGTCGAGCGTGGCTCCGGGCCCATCCGGAAAGCTTCTTCAGGAGGCCGCGGCACAGGGGGCGACGAATGGGACGACCGCCGTGGTGCTCGGCTTGGCCGCGGCCCTGATCACCGGGATGTTCGCGGTCGCGCAGGTGGAGCGCAGCGCCGACCGCATCAAAGGGATCGATACCGACCGGCCGACCGCGCGCAGGTACGCGCTCGCGTTCGTGCTCGCGATCCCGGTCGGGGCCTTGCTCGCGACGGGCGGGCTCATGATCGGGGCAGGAGCGGCGATCCCCGACGCCCTGGGACTCGCGGGTGCCGGGGCGGTGGCCTGGGACGTCGTGCGCTGGCCGCTCGGCCTGGTGATCGTGGGCGCGGGGCTCCTGCTCCTCCTGCGGGCGGCACCGTTGGGTCGCCTCGGATCGACGAGACACCTGATGATTGGCACGGCCGTGGCCCTGGTCCTGTGGGTGGTCTTCACTGGACTCCTGGGCGTCTACTTCGCGGTGTCGAGCTCGGCGAGCCAGACCTACGGTCCGCTCCTGTCGGTGGTTGCCCTGATGCTCTGGGCTCTTCTCACGTCGCTCGCGCTGCACCTGGGCATCGCCACGACGGTCGAGCTCGAGCGCTGATCCGGGGCCACGCTGCCGCGAGCGTCAGTCGGTCGGCAGGGCATCGAGCGCGGCGGCGACCTCACTCGGGTCGAACAGCGGTCCCCACCGGTGGAAAATCGTGCCGTCGCCGCCGATCAGGTAAAGCCAGGGCTCGGTGAGATCACCGTCGCGGAGCAGCCAATCGGCCGCCGCTTCGTTCACGATGCTCTTGTCGTAGTCCCTCCAGATCTCGACGTGGATGAACGCGGCCTGCCCGGCGTGGTCGGCCGCGAGCGCCTGCATCGCCTCCAGCGTTGGGCCGCAGAACAGGCTCTGGCAGTAGACTGGCGTCGCGAAGAGCACCAACGCCGGGGTGCCGGCCGCGATCGCCTGCGCGATCGTCGTTCGGTGGAGCTCGGGGTCGGGGATCGATGAGCCGTCCTGGGCCTGCGAGTCGATCGCGACGGGCTCGATGCCCTTGTCGCCGATCACGTGGTTCTTCGTCTTCAGCGCGCGGTCGCCCGGAGCCGGAAGCGACGGCTCGGGGCGCACCTGGAACGTCGCGGTGAGCGTCTGCGCTCCGATCCCGTCGATGTCGGCCGCCACCCGGGCTTCGTACACGCCTGGCTCGGCGAAGCGCACATCTTGGTTCACGTAGACGCCGCGGGCATCGGCGGGGGCGGTGAGCGACGGGACACCGGGGTCTTGTCCCTCGCCGGTTCCCGGGGCAGGGACATACGTGGCCGAGAACGTGCCGTCGGGCACGCCGCCGCGTGCGGCGGCCGAACCATCAACGCCGAGGTAGGAGAACGTCAGGGTCACGCTTCCGAAGCTCACGAGCTTCACGCCGGAGTCATCGGAGGCGAAGATCCCCAGCTCGAAGTCCTGTGGAGCACCGACGAAGAGATCGGGGCTCGCCACCTGCGCCGCCAGGTTCGAGGCCGTTCCGGACGCGCTGGATGTCCCGCTCGTCGAGGATCCGTCCGAGGAGCATGCGGCGCCGAGCAGAGCGAGGGCGACCAGGGACGCGGTGCATCGGACCGAGGAACGAATCATGCCCCCACTATCTCGCGCGGCGGGGTGAACGACCTCGGGTGGGATCTCCTGCATGATCCACGGCCCCACGCTCCAGTGCGATCAGGAACCGTTTGCGGTCTGTGTGGCGACCGTAGCCGCCGATCGTCCCGCCCGCGTGCACCACGCGGTGGCACGGCACGAACAGCTCGATCCGGCAGCGGTTGAGCGCGTTGCCCGCCGCCCGGCCGCCCCGGGAGCTCCCCGCCATCTGGGCCACATCGCCGTAGGTCCAGAGCTCGCCGTAGGGGATCGAGGCGGTGATCGCCAGGACGCGCCGCCCGAATCCCCCCGGACCGAGCGCGAGGTCGACCGGAGTTTCGAAGGTGCGGCATGTCCCTGCGAAGTAGCCCTCGACCTCGCGCCGGACGGACGCGAGGCCGCGGGGCGCGGGGTTGACGCGCTGGCCCAGCATCGCTTCCGCCTCCGCGAGCGCGGCTTCTGCGTGCGTCCCCGCTGTCGAGATGTCGTCACCGTGGAACCAGGTCGCCGCGACACCGCGATCCGTGACCACCGCGGTGAAGGCCCCGATCGGGGTCGCGGCCGTCACGAGAGCGGCGCTCACACGGGCGGCCACGGGTACGGTCTCCCCGGCCCCGGCTCGGGGAACCGGCCCTCGGCGAGGACGGCGGCGGCGCGATCGCGCATCGCCGTGATCTCCTCCTGGTCGAGCAGGTCGTCGAGCTCGGCCGCAACTGCACCTCCGTCGAGCTCGTCGCGGAACCGGCGGAGGTCCTCGAGCAGTGCGGACGCTATCGGTTCGCCGATGTGCTCCCAGATCACCGTCCTGAGCTTGTGGGGCTCATCGCTGAAGCACACTCCGTGGTCGATCACCCAGATCGTGCCGTCTTCCCCGAGCAGGCAGTGGCCGCCTTTGCGGTCGGCGTTGTTGATCACCAGGTCGAAGAGCGCGACCCGGCGGAAGTCGTCGCTGCGCTCTGGTTCGAGCGTGAAGTAGTGCGCCTCGGGATCGAAGGCCATGAACCGCTGGACCGAGCCGATGCCCTCGGGTCCGTCCCGGAGGATCGTCGGGGGGACGTTCGGCCACCCGAGCTCCCGCGCCACGACGTAGGCCGCCACCTCGCGCCGGCACAGGGTGCCTTCGGGGAAGTCCCACAGCGGGATCTCGCCGCGCCGCGGCTTGTACACGACGAGCACGGCGTCGTCGCCCTCACCGGCGCGGGCGAGGAACGTGTAGTTCGAGGACCGCGGAAGGAGTCCGAGGATCTCGAGGTCCCCGGTGGCCATCGCCGCCGGGACCGCGGGGTCGCTCAGTCCCGCGCGGAGTGCCCGTTCATCGCTGGACACGCGTGCCCTTCCGGGTCGAGCGGGTTGCCGCAGAACTGACAGGCCGGCCGTCCGCGATCGGCGACCGACGCCCCGTACCGCGAGCACGCGAACATCTGCTCGCGAGTGGCCCAGATCCGGACCACTTCCGGCTCGTCGACCAGGAGCGACCGTGGATCGTCGTCCTCGACCTCGGGCCGAAACTCCTCGGCCTCGAGCAAGAACATGTCGCGGTCCTCGTCGAACCCGATCGTGAGCTTGCCCGCGCGGAACCGTGGCTCGACCGGTTCTTCGATCGCGAGCTCCGCATCGGGCGGGCCGACGCCGGTCTCGAGCTCGAGCGTGGCGAGCAGCGCGATGATCGATGCCGCCAGCAGCTGGATCTGCTGCTTCTCCACCACGATCGAGATCAGCGCGTTGCCGGTGCGCGCCTGCAGGTAGAACACGCGAGCGCCCGGCTCGCCGATCGCGTCGGCGGTGATGCGGTCCACGGGCCCGAAATCCATGCGAGCTATCCTCGCAGGTTCCGGCGCGACGACGTCTTCGTCGCGGGCCTCGTCCCGGGGGAACGCTTCGCCCCGGCGGCGCGCGGCGTCGGGGCGAACCGCTCGAGCCCACCCGTATCGTTCACGAGCAGGATGCGCGGGATCCCGCCGCCGAGCTGGATCACAGAGACCGAGGCCGCGTCGATCGACGTGCGTTGGAAATGGTCGAGATGCGCACCGCTGTAGTGCGCGACCAGGATCCGCACGAGGTCGCCGTGGCTCGCGACCGCCACGTTGCCCTTCGGGTGGCGGGCCGCGATGCGCTGCACCTCGCCCACGATCCGCTCGTGCGCCTCGGTGAACGCCTCCCCTTCGGGGAACCGGAACAGCGATGGCGTGCGCTGGACCGTCGTCCAGTCGCGGGCCCTCCGGAGGGAGGTGAGCGTGCGATTCGTCCATCGCCCGGCGTCCATCTCGATCAGCGCGTCGCACGGGCGCACCTCGAGCCGCTTACGGGCGGCGAGGGGTTCGACGGTCTGCACGCATCGCTCGAGCGGGCTCGAGTAGATCGCGGCGAGCCTTATCGGCTCGAACCGAGCTGCCAGCGCTTCCGCCTGCGCACGGCCTCGGTCATCCAGGTCGATGCCGGGGGTGCGCCCGTACAGGCGGGTGCCGGTGAGCCCGGTGAGGCCGTGACGGATCAGGAAGAGGGTGGTCATCCGGAAAGGGAGCATAG
This sequence comes from Actinomycetota bacterium, assembly GCA_039933515.1. Taxonomy (GTDB): domain Bacteria; phylum Actinomycetota; class UBA4738; order UBA4738; family HRBIN12; genus JAOUEA01. The sequence goes on along the minus strand of JBDTNY010000127.1, from coordinate 45,801 downwards.
CCGCGCGCAGAACCGCTCAGACGGCGAGCGGCACGCGTACCAAGAAGGTCGAGCCAACCCCCAGCTCGCTCTCGACGGCGAGGTGCGCTCCGACGTTCTCGGCGACGTGCTTCACGATCGCGAGCCCCAGCCCGGTTCCACCGGTCTCCCGTGACCGGGCACGGTCGACCCGGTAGAAGCGCTCGAAGATCCGCGGCAGGTCCTTGGTGGGGATGCCGACCCCCGTGTCCCGCACGCTCAGCACGGCATCGCGCTCGGTGGTCGTGAGGGAGACGCGCACCGTTCCGCCCTCTGCCGTGTAGCGGATCGCGTTGTCGATCAGGTTGCGGATCAGTAGCGCGAGATCGCGGGCAGACCCTCCCACGATGGCCGGCGGGTGCGGGGCGATCTCGAGGATCACTCCCGCTTCGTTCGATGCCGGCGCCGCACGCTCGGTCTCTTCGTCGATGAGGGCCGCGAGATCCACGGTCCCGTGGCCGTCGGTCTCGGCCTCGAGGCGCGACAGGTCGAGCAGATCCATCACGATCCTGGAGAGCCGCAGGGCATCGCGTTCGAGCTGGGCGGCGAAGCGCACCACCGCCTCAGGGTCGTCCGCGGCGGCGTCACGGAGGGTTTCGGCCGCGGCTTGGATCGCGGCGGCGGGGGTCTTGAGTTCATGGGACGCGTTGGCGACGAAGTCCCTGCGGACGGAGTCGATGCGGCGCGACTCGGTCACGTCGGTGACCACCACGAGCACGGAACCGTCGTCGCCGGCCGGCGTGGCGACGACGCGGAGCCACCGGGTGGGCGTGCCGACCTCAATTTCGATCGTCACGGGTCGCCGTTCTTCGGCGGCCGCACGGACCGTTTCGCGTGCCCCGAGAGGGAAAATCTGGGCCAAGGCCGCGGGTCGGTTCCCGAGGTGACGCTCGAGCGCGTCGTTCGCGAACTCGGTTCGCCATCCGCCATCGAGGAGGAGGACACCCTCCTGCATCGTGCCGAGGATCAGATCCTGGACCCGGCGAACTTGACGCGCCGAGGACGCCCCGCGATCGAGCGCGTCCTGCGCGCTCTTCATCCCCTCTTGGGCGCGCCGCATCTCGGCGGCGTGCGATCTCCGGCCGAGCGCCACGCCGGCGCCCAGCGCCGCTGCGGCGGCGACCACGCTCATGACGACACCGCCCGGGTCCATGCCCGCAGTCTAGAAGCCGGTGCTCACGGGGAGGTCCACGCGCCAGCGTTTCGACGCGATGCCGGCGCGGGACGTTCATCTTCCGTTCATCTCCGGGCTACGGGGCGGCTACCTGGCATCCCTACATTCGATGCGACGTCCACAACGAGGAGGGGATCTCTGATGCACCGGTTCCGCAGGTCGGCCGCGACGATCGCGGTCATCGTCGTCGGAGCGGTCGCGCTCGCGGCATGCAGCAGCGATGATTCGACGAACGGGGGTGCGTCGGGATCGGCTGCCCTCTCGGGCTCGATCGTGATCTCGGGCTCATCGACGGTCGAGCCGATCTCGTCGTTCGTCGCCGAGTTGTTCAACGAGACCAGCCCGAACGTCGCGATTAGCGTGGACGGCCCGGGCACGGGCGATGGATTCGTGCTCTTCTGCAAGGGCGAGACCGATATCAGCGACGCGTCCCGCCCGATCGAGCCCGAAGAGGCGAAGGCGTGCAAGAACGCCGGCATCGAATACACCGAGCTCGAGGTCAGCCTCGACGGCGTCACCGTCATGACGAACCCCGCGAACACCGGGGTTGAGTGCCTGAACCTCGGCGACCTCTACGCACTGTTCGGGCCCGAGTCTTCGGGTATCGACACCTGGTCGGGAGCCGACAGCCTGGCCAAGCAGGTCGGTGGCAGCGGCGGGTTCCCCGACGCACCCCTTGAGATCACGGCGCCCGGTGAGGAGTCGGGGACCTACGACGCGTTCATCGACCTTGCCGGGATCGGCGAAACGGCGATCGCCCAGGGGCTACCCGAGGCGCAGGCCGTGGCGCTGCGGAACGACTATCTGGGGTCGCCGGACGACAACGTCATCATCACCGCGATGGAGGGATCGGACAGCTCGCTCGGTTTCGTCGGATTCGCGTATGCGCAGGGCGCGGCCGACCAGGTCAAAGAGATCCAGATCGACGGGGGGAGTGGATGCGTGTCGCCGACCGCGGCCACGATCGCCGACGGGTCCTACCCGTTGAGCCGGTCGCTCTTCATCTACGTCAACCAAGCGAAGCTCTCGACGAGCGACGCGCTGAAGTCGTTCGTCGACTTCTACGTGAGTGACGACGGTTTGCAGACCGCCGTCAGCGAGACGGGCTACGTGCCGCTTCCGGCCGACCGGGTCGCGACGACCCGGAGCGCCTGGGCGGCGGCGTCGGGATCCTAGACGGCAGGGGCGGTTGCGGGGGGGCCGGGCCGAGGCTCGGTGCCTCCCCGCACGGGAGACAGGGAGCGATGGAGCTGACACGGGACGAGATCACGCTCGGCGAACTGCGGGGCAACGCCCGGCGCCGACGCAAGGAGTCGGTGATCCGGGCCGTCCTCATCGGTGCCGCAGGACTGTCGCTCGTGATCAGCCTCGCGATCGTGGTGGCCCTGGCGGGCGAGGCGTTCCTGTTCCTGCGCGCGGTCGACCTTCCGGCGCTGTGGAGCGGTACCTGGTCGCCGCGCCGTGGCGAGTTCGACATCCCGACGCTCCTGATCGGGACTTTCATGGTCTCCGTCATCGCGATGGCGATCGCGGCTCCCCTCGGTCTGGGCGCGGCGATGTACCTCTCGGAGTACGCCGGCCCCCGAACGCGTCGCCGACTCAAGCCCATCATCGAGACCCTCGCGAGTATCCCGAGCGTGGTGCTCGGCTACTTCGCCCTGCAGGTGATCAACCCGCAGATCGTGCAGAACCTCATGGGAGCCACGAGCACGTTCACGATCATGGCTGCGGGTATCGGCGTCGGGATCTTGACGCTCCCGCTCGTGGCGTCGGTCGCCGAGGACGCGATGCACGCGGTGCCGTCGGCGTTGCGCGAAGCGGCGTACGGCATCGGGGCGAAGCGGCGGACGGTCGCGATCCGCGTCGTGTTGCCGGCCGCGGTCTCGGGGATCGTGGCCGGCCTGCTGCTGGCGTTCTCCCGCGCGGTCGGCGAGACGATGGTCGTCGCGCTTGCAGCGGGCGCCACCGGCCAGGCGCCACGTCGCTACAACCCGCTCGAGCCCGGCCAGACGATGACCGGGGCGATCGCCTCCCTTGCGATCGGCTCCGACAGTGTGAAGAGCTCCGATGCAGGCGGCGTGGATCCGTTCGCGGCGTTGTACTTCGTGGGGCTGGTGCTGTTCCTCATCACGTTCGGCCTGAACATGGCCAGCGAGCGGTTCGTCCGACGCATGCGAAGGAGCCGGTGATGTCAGAGATCGCCGCGTCGACGACGGCCACCCGCGCGAGCGTCGAGGCGGCGCTCAGGGGCAAGAAGCGGGATGTCGGCAGCGCGCTGTTCAGCGGGCTCCTGATCGCCGCGCTCCTGCTCTCGCTCGGGGTCCTGCTCGTGCTGCTCGCGACGACGCTTCAAGCGGCCTGGCCCGTGCTCTCGACACGCGGCGCCGCCTTCATCACGAGCGACACGTCGCGGCTGGATTCCCGCACCGGCGTCTGGCAGGGGCTCGTGGGCTCGCTGATCCTGGTCGGGTTCGTCGCGGTCATCGCGCTCCCGCTCGGGATCGCGGCGGCCGTCTATCTGCAGGAGTACGCGCGGGACTCGCGGTTGAACCGCCTGCTGATCACCAACATCCGGAACCTGGCGGGGGTCCCTTCGGTCGTCTACGGCATCCTGGGGCTCGTCGTGTTCGTGCAGGCGCTGCGGGCCGTCACCGGTCCGAACGTGTACGGCCGGAGCTACCTCTCGGGCGCCCTGACGCTCTCGGTGCTCGTGATGCCGATCATCATCCTGATCACGATGGAGGCGCTCCGCGCGGTTCCGACCGGGATCCGCGAAGCTGCCTACGGGGTCGGCGCCACGCGATGGGAGGTCGTGCGCAGCCACGTGCTGCCGTACGCCGCGCCGGGCATGCTGACCGGTGCGATCCTCTCGCTCGCTCGGGCGTTCGGCGAGACCGCCCCGCTCCTGTTGGTGGGGGCGGTGACCGGGTATCTCTCGACGCCGACGGGCCGCACGCCGCTCGAGATCTTGCAGGGTCAGTACACGTCGCTCCCCACGCAGATCTACGCCTGGACCAAGCTTGCCGGGGACGGATGGCGGGAGAACACGGCGGCGGCTATCGTCGTGCTTCTCGTCGCCATCCTCGTGGTGAACGCGCTCGCGATCCTCCTGAGGAACCGATATGACCGGAAGTGGTGATGAGATGGAGACCACCGTGATCGTGCCGGGCGCGACCCGTGCCGACCAAGCTGCCGAGGAGGCGGGATACCTGACGATCAGGGCCCCGAGGGAAACCGTCGAGCAAGAAGCCACGCGAGACATCGTGTTCGACGTGCGGGATCTATCCGTGTACTACGGCGAGTTCCGCGCCGTCCGCGATGTCACGCTGCCGATCCTCGAGCACGAGATCACCGCCCTGATCGGCCCGTCGGGCTGCGGCAAGACCACCTTCCTGCGCTGCCTCAATCGCATGAACGACCTGATCGAAGGTGCCCGCGTCGAAGGGACGGTGAACTACCACGGCGTGGATCTCTACGACCCTCGGGTGGATCCGGTGGAGGTTCGCAGGCGCATCGGCATGGTCTTCCAGAAACCGAACCCGTTCCCGAAGTCGATCTACGACAACATCGCGTTCGGTCCCAGGATCGCCGGCTTCAAGGCCAACATGGACGAGCTCGTCGAAGAGTCGCTCCGCAAGGCGGCGCTCTGGGACGAGGTGAAGGACAAGCTGAAGGAGTCCGGGCTGGCGCTCTCCGGTGGACAGCAGCAGCGGCTGTGCATCGCGCGGGCGATCGCCACGAGGCCCGACGTGATCTTGATGGACGAGCCGTGCTCTGCTCTCGATCCGATCGCCACGGCACGCATCGAGGACCTGATGCAGGAACTGCTCTCCGAGTACACGATCGTGATCGTCACCCACAACATGCAACAGGCCGCGCGCGTCAGCGACCGAACGGCGTTCTTCACCGTCGAGGTGTCGGACCAGGGACAGCGAACGGGCCGCGTGGTCGAGTTCGATCGCACCGAGACGATCTTCACGAACCCGAGCGATGAGCGAACCGAGGCCTACGTGACGGGGAGGTTCGGATGACCCGCGCCTCCTTCCACCAGTCCCTCGAGCGGATCGAGCTCGACCTGCTCGCCCAAGGCGAGCTGGCCGCCGCCGCCGTACAGCGAGCGGTCGAGGCGCTCGTCACCGTCGACGAACCCCTTGCCCTCGATGTGATCGAAGCCGACGACGCGATCGATGACCTCTACCTGCGCATCGACCATGACGTGCTGCACGTCCTCGCGCTGCAGTCGCCGGTGGCGGCCGACCTCCGGCTGGTGTCGGCGATCCTGCATAGCTGCCTTCATCTGGAGCGTATCGGCGACCAAGCCGTGAACGTCGCGAAGATGTTCTTGGCGACGAAGGATCTGCCCGGGAGCGCCGTGATGCGCCAGCAGCTCGAGGAGATGGGCACGCTCGTGGTCGGCATGATCCGCACCTCGATGGAATCGTTCGCCAAGCGCGACCTCGAGCTGTGTCTTCGGCTGCCCACGATGGACGACCCGGTGGATCGCTTGAACCGAGCCACGCACCTCGAGGCGTTGAAGCTCGCCGACGACCCCGGGGCGCTGGACTGGGGGATGCACATGAACATGGCCGCCCGTGCGCTCGAGCGCGTGGGGGACAACGCGGTCGATATCGCCGAGCAGGTGGGGTTCCTCCTGACCGGAGAATTCCGCGAGTTCACCGACGCGTCTCACGGCGACACCGGCTGAGCGCATGACGGAACCCCTCACACGCATCCTGATCGTCGAGGACGAGGCGTCGCTCGCCGACTCCGTTCGCTACAACCTCGAGCGCGAGGGGTACGAGGTGTCGGTGGCGACCGACGGCCGCGCCGCGGTCGAGCGGTTCCGCACCGAGCGCCCCTCGCTGGTGATCTTGGACCTGATGCTGCCGGAGCTCTCGGGGCTCGACGTATGCCGCACGATCCGCGAGGAGTCCCAGGTGCCGATCATCATGGTGACGGCGAAAGACTCGGAGGCCGACAAGGTTGCGGGGCTCGAGCTTGGGGCCGACGACTACGTCACGAAGCCATTCTCGGTGCGCGAGCTGGTCTCCAGGGTCCGGGCCCACCTGCGTCGTGCCGCGATGCGCGCGCCGGGCGACCGCGACGACGCGATCGCGGGCGGGCCGGTCGTGCTCGACGCGATCAGGCACGAGGTGCTCGTGCGGGGCGAAAGGGTGGGTTTCCCGCCCAAGGAGTTCGAGCTCTTGGCAGCGCTCCTTCGGCGCAAGGGACGGCTCTTGACCAGAGAAGTGCTGATCGCGGAGATATGGGGGGCGGACTACGTAGGCGATACGAAGACCCTCGACGTCCACATCAAGCGGGTGCGCCGCAAGATCGAACGCGATCCGCACGCGCCCGAGCATCTCGTCACGGTCCGCGGTCTCGGGTACAAGTTCGTCGACTGAAGGTCCTTGTCGCGGCCGCCCGGCCAGGGTGGACACCCGATGGCCCAGCCTGTAGCTTGCGCTCGGCCGACCGGGCGGGTCGGGGGAGGAGTCGCGCCGTGCCGTTCCAGGTCATCCCGAGGGAGCTCGCCTTCTTCGACCTGTTCGACCGGCTGGCCGACGGCGTCGTCCTCGGAGTGGTCGACCTGACGGCGCTGGTGTCCGATCTGCCGAACAGCGAACGCTACGCGGCTCGGATCCGCGATCTCGAACACACCGGCGACGACCTCACCCACCAGATCATCGACCTGGTCAACACGACCTTCGTCACCCCGTTCGATCGGAAGGACATCCACGTGCTGGCGTCGACGCTCGACGACGTCTTGGACTCGGCCGAGGCCATGGCCGACCTCCTGGTTCTGTTGAGGATCACCGAGCCGTTGCCGCAGTTCGTTCTGCAGCTCGACACGCTCCGGCAGGCTGCCACGTCCGTGGCGCTCGCCGTCCGGGACCTGCGGGGGATGCAAGGCGTCGTCGCGGCGTGCGCCGCCGTGCGCCGGGCCGAGCGTGAAGGGGACTGGCTCTTTCGCCACGGCGTGGCCGAGCTCTACGCGGGCGACTTCGGCGCGATGGAGGTCCTCATGTGGAAGGACCTCCTGTCCGAGGCCGAGGCCGCGATCGACAAGTGCGAGGACATCGCGAACACGCTCGAATCGGTGGTGCTCAAGTTCGCATGACGATCTGGGTCGTGCTCATCATCGGGATCGCCCTGTCGTTCGACTTCTTCAACGGGTTCCATGACGCCGCGAACTCGATCGCGACGGTCGTCTCGACGCGCGTGCTCTCGCCCCAGCAAGCCGTCGTGTGGGCGGCGTTCTTCAACTTCGTGGCCTTCCTGGTCTTCGGGACGCAGGTCGCCGCCACGATCGCGAAGGACGTGGTGAACCCCGCCGTCTTCGACAACGCGGTGATCTTCGCCGGCCTCGTCGGCGCCGTGGCCTGGGACATCATCACCTGGTGGCTTGGTCTGCCGACGAGCTCCTCGCACGCGCTCGTCGGTGCGATGGCGGGCGCCGCCGTCGCGAGCTCCGGATGGAGCGCCCTCATCGCGACCGGGTTCCAGAAGATCGCGGTGTTCATCGTGCTCTCGCCGGTGGTGGGGCTGCTGCTGGGCTTCACCTTCATGGTGCTGATCTACTGGGTCTTCCACCGCCGGCGACGCCTCGACCGGCTGAACCGGGGTTTCCGGGTGGGCCAGCTGTTCTCGGCGGCCTCGTTCAGCCTCGCGCACGGTGCGAACGACGCTCAGAAGACGATGGGGATCATCTTGGCGTTGCTGATCGCGAACGGCGTCTTGCCCAAGGAGGCCGATGTGCCGTTGTGGGTGGTGCTCGCCGCGCACAGCGCCATCGGGCTCGGCACGCTCTTCGGTGGATGGCGGATCGTGCACACGATGGGCTCGAAGATCACGAAGCTCCAGCCTGCGCAAGGGATGGCGGCCGAGACGGCGGCGGCCGTCACGATCATGGCGAGCACCTTCGCCGGTATCCCGGTCTCGACGACCCACACGATCACCGGCGCGATCGTCGGGGTCGGCAGCACGCAGCGGCTCTCGGCGGTTCGCTGGGGGGTGGCCGGTCGTGTGGTGTGGGCCTGGGTGCTCACGATCCCGGGGGCGTTCGTGATCAGCTATCTCGCCTATCTGCCCTTCAAGGCGGCGGGATGAGGATCGGGCGACGGCCGCTGTTCTTCACCGGGCTCGCGGCGGTCTGCATGCTGATGCTGGAGCCGACCCCCGCCGAGTATCGGTGGGTGAACCTGGCCGCGGCCGGTCTCGCGATGCTCTGGGCGGTGCTGCTGTTCCTCGAGGAACGCTCGCTCGTGCGCTGGAGCCCGGGTGCGAAGGACGTGGCCGCGGCGCGGGCGCGGCGTCCGGTCACCCACACCACTCCGCACGACCCGCCCGCGGAGGGGTGAGCGCCACGCCGATCAGGCGTGCTTGAGGACCACCGACTCGATCACGTTCGCGACGTTCTCGAGGCCATCCAGTGCCTCCTCCAGCGACTCGATGACCGCCTTCCAGCGGAGCACGTCCATGGCCGGGTGGTCGCCGGAGAACAGGTCGGCGACGGCGCGCCGGTAGAGCTGGTCACCCTCGTTCTCGAGGCGGTTGATCTCGACCCAGTAGGGCTCGAGCTCATCTCGCTTCAGGTTGCGGAACGCCTTCAGGGCGGCCTCGGTCTGCTCGGCCGCCCGGTGCAACACCTCGGCCTGCGACCGCATCTCGGGCAGCGGTGCCTCGATGTGGTGTAGGACGAAGAGGTCCGCGGCCGCCTCCACCTCGTCCATCACATCGTCGAGGGCGGTGGCGAGTGTGTAGATGTCCTCGCGGTCCATCGGGGTCACGAACGTGGTGTTCAGCAACCGGATGATCGCGTGGGTGATCTCGTCGCCCGTGTGCTCCCGCTCGGCGATCGCACGCGCCTTGAGCTCGACGTGCTCGTACTCGTGCACGAGGTTGAGGAGGTCGCCGGTCGCCGCGAACAGGTTCGCGCCGGATTCCTCGAACAGGTCGAAGAACGCTTCGGGCCGCTGCGAGACCTTGAGCTTCACGGTTCCCCCTTCGCGTGGCATGGTGCGCGGCGATCTGACGACGCCGGGCGGCCCAAAGGGTACCGCGTCGCCCGGATCCCGCCTGCACGGGACCTGCCTGGATCGCGCCGGTTGCGGCACGGAGGGACCGTCCCTACCATGGAGGCGCACCGGCATCGCCGCCGGCGCGCCGCCCGACACGACCATGGAGCCTTCGCTGCAGCCCGCGCTGTTCGACCCGGGGTCCCGCTACCTCAACCGCGAGCTGTCCTGGCTCGACTTCGACGCTCGCGTGCTGGCGCTCGCCGAGGACCCCGGGCTGCCGTTGCTCGAACGCGTGAAGTTCCTGGCGATCTATTCGCAGAATCTCGACGAGTTCTTCCAGATCCGCGTCTCGGGGCTGCTCGAACAACTCGAGGCCGGGGTCGGCGCCTCCACGCCCGAGGGGATGACCCCCGGCGAGCAGGTGGTGGCGATCGAGACCCGGGTCCGCGATCTCCAGAGCCGGGTGGACCGGGTGTTCGTCGACGAGTTGACGCCCTCGCTCGACAAGGCCGGGATCCGCATCGTCTCGTGGGACCAGGTCGACGAAACCGAGCGGACGGCGCTCTCCGCTCGCTTCCACGACCAGATCTTCCCCGTGTTGACGCCGCTCTCGGTCGATCCGGCGCACCCATTCCCGTACGTGTCGAGCCTCTCGCTGAACCTCGCGGCGATCGTGCGCGACCCGATGACCGGGGTCCGGCGGTTCGCCCGGGTGAAGGTTCCGCCCCTCCTGCCCAGGTTCCTCGAGCTCGAGGACGGCGAACGCTTCGTCCCGGTGGACCAGGTGATCGCCGCCCACCTCGACGTGCTCTTCCCGGGGATGGAGATCGTGACGCACCATCCGTTCCGCGTGACGCGCGACGCCGACGTCGAGGTCGAAGAAGACGAGGCCGAGGATCTCCTCGCCGCGATCGAGGATGTCTTGCAGCGCCGCCGTCGGGGGGCGAACCCCGTGCGGCTGGAGGTCGACGGCACGATGACGGCCGAAGCGCGCGCGCTATTGATGCGGGAGCTCGAGCTGGAGGAGCGTGACGTCTACGTCACGGCCGGCCTGATCGACCTGAGCGGGCTCTGGTCGATCGTGGGGCTGGATCGACCCGACCTGAAAGAAGAACCGTGGAAGCCGATCACGCAACCGCGGCTCAACGCCCTCGACGAGGCTCCCGACCTGTTCCGGGTCCTGCGCCAGGGCGACGTGCTCGTGCACCACCCGTACGACTCGTTCTCGACGTCCGTGGAAGCGTTCGTCGGGCAGGCCGCGCTCGACCCCGCGGTCCTCGCGATCAAACAGAGCCTCTACCGCACCTCGGCCGACAGCCCGATCATCCGGGCGCTGATCAGCGCCGCCGAGGCCGGCAAGCAGGTCGTGGCGCTCGTCGAGCTCAAGGCGCGGTTCGACGAGCAGGCCAACATCACGTGGGCGCGCGCACTCGAGCAGGCGGGCGTGCACGTGGTGTACGGCGTCGTGGGGCTCAAGACTCACGCGAAGACGTGCCTGATCGTGCGGCGGGAGGCCGAGGGCATCCGCCGGTACGCCCACATCGGCACCGGCAACTACAACCCGAGCACGGCGAGGCTGTATGAAGACCTTGGCTTGCTCACGGCCGATCACGCGATCGGGGCCGACCTCACCGATCTGTTCAACCTGCTCACCGGCTACAGCCGGCAGCGCGAGTACCGCAAGCTGCTCGTGGCGCCCGTGTCCCTGCGTCAGCGGATCCACGAGCTGATCCTGCGCGAGGCCGCACAGCGCGACGGCACGATCACCCTGAAGCTGAACAGCCTCGCCGACCCCGACATGATCGACGCGCTGTACCAGGCGTCGCAGGCGGGAACGCGGGTCGATCTGATCGTGCGGGGCATCTGCTGTCTGCGGCCCGGCGTCCCGGGTCTCTCGGACGACATCCGGGTGCGGTCGGTGGTCGGGCGCTTCCTCGAGCACTCCAGGATCTTCCGGTTCGGGAGCCACGATCGCGGTCACGACTACTACTTCGGCTCGGCCGACCTGATGCCCCGGAACCTCGACCGCCGGGTCGAAGCGCTCACGCCGGTGAGCGACCCGCACCTCACCGCGCGGCTCGACGAGATACTGGAGGTCAACCTGTCCGACGACGTCCTCGCGTGGGAGCTCGGTCCTGAGGGCACGTGGTCGAAGATCGCCACCGAGCGAGGGGTGAACACCCACCAGCGCCTGATCGAGATCGCGGGAGAGCGTTCCCGAGGCGAGCGGTGAGCACCGAGCGCGAGACCGAGCCGTCGCACGTGGCGCCCGACGGGCTCCTGTTCGCCGCGATGGCGCCGCCCGGCGCGGACGGCGACCTATCGATCCGTGGCCTCGTGGGCGCGTCGCTCCGTGTATCGGTCGCGACGATACTGGCCAGCGACCCCATCGTACGGCTCGCCGATGACCCCGAGGGCGTACATCAGGCTCGCGTGGCGACCCGCCGGCTCCGGTCCGATCTCCGGTTCTTCGCGCCGGTGCTGGATGTCGGCTGGGCGCGCGGTCTGCGCGCCGAGCTCGCTCGATACGCCCTCGAGCTGGGGCTGGCGCGCGACGCCGACGTCCTGCTCGACGTGATGATCGCGGCCGCCGCGACGCTGCCGCCGCGCGACGAGCCGGAGGCGGAGCGGCTGGTCGGGTGGCTTCGGCGCGAGCGGGGCGACATCCAGGACGAGCTCCTCGCCGCGATGCGGTCCCGTCGCTACCGGTCGATGCTCGACGATCTCGTGTCGGCGTCGCTGAACCCGGCGGTGGCCCCCGAGGTGGCGGCGCGCGACGCCCGGACGCTGGGCACCCTGATGGACCGGCCATGGGCGCACCTCGAGCAGGCGCACCACGATCCGGGAGGCGATCCCTCGGACGCCGACCTGCACGCGATCCGCATCCGGGCCAAGCGCGCGCGTTACGCAGCGGAGGCCCTGGTGCCGGTGTTCGGCAAGCCCGCGAGGCGATTCGCCCGAGCGGCCGCCGAGCTCCAAACGGTGCTCGGCCGGCATCACGACGCGGTGATGGCGTCGGCATGGCTGCGAGAAGCAGCCGCTCGCGCGGGGGTCGGCACCGCGTTCGTGGCAGGCGAGCTCGCCGCCACCGAGCAGGCGATCGCCCGGGAGCGCCGCGACGACTGGCGCGAGACATGGGCGAGGCTCGAGCGCCGCAAGCTGAGGTTCTGGCGTTGAGCGTCGGTCTCGTGCGGGCGGCCGGGGGGCTGCTGATCCGGCGCAACGAGGCCAGCCTCGTCCGGCTCGCGGTCGTCCACCGCCCGCGCTACGACGACTGGTCGTTCCCCAAGGGCAAGGCCGATGAAGGCGAGACCGACGAGGCCACCGCCCTGCGCGAGGTCGAAGAAGAGACCGGCATCCGCGCATCGATCGACGCCGAGCTGCCCACCGTCCGCTACGTCGACCATCAGGGCCGCCCGAAGATCGTCCGATACTGGGTGATGCACCCCCACGACGGGACCTTCGAGCCGGGTGACGAGGTCGACGAACTCCGATGGTCCACCTTCGGCGAGGTCGAAGCCCTGCTCACCTATCATCACGATCGCGCGCTCGTCGGAACCCTCCGCCGGATGCTCCCGCCGGGTCAACCCGCCTACCTCGTGCGGCACGCGAAGGCGGGGGACCGCGCCGGATGGACCGAGGACGACCGGCTCCGCCCGCTCACGAAGAAGGGCCGCCGTCAGGCCGATGCGATCGTTGAGGCGCTCCGCGACCGCGTCGTCGAGCGGATCATCACGAGTCCGCACGTCCGGTGCGTACAGACCGTGCGTCCGCTCGCGCTCGAGCGACGCGTCGAGCTCGAGACGCACGAGGCGCTCGCCGAGGGAGCGCCGCTCGCCGAGGCGCTCGACCTGCTGGAACAGATGGCCGGGATGCCGACGGTGCTATGCAGCCACGGTGACGTGATCCCGGCCCTCGTGGACCGGCTCGAGGCAGACGGCGCGAAGATCGTGGCGGAGGTGGGCTGGAAGAAGGCGTCGACCTGGGTGCTCGAGCGGAGCGCCGACGGCGAGGTGGTCCGGATGCGGTACGAAGCTCCCCCTGGATGAGGTCGGGCCTAGGGAGCGGTGCTCGGGCGTGCGCCGTTCCTCACGGCGCGGCGGGAAGCGCCCCCCGCGTCGCTGCCAAGCGACCCACGCCCCGGAACCCAAGCCGTTCGTACATGCGAGCCGCGTGGCCGGCCTCCGGGTCGGCGAGCAGGAAGACATGCCGCGCACCCGCGATCCCGGCTTCGTACGCCAACCGTGTCGCGATCGCGGAGGCGAGTCCACGGCCTCGAGCCTCGGGGAACGTCGCGACGTTGTCGAGGTAGCCCACCCCATCCCGCACGATCATCGCGCCTAGCGAGACGATCGCCCCCGCGTTATCGCGCACCCCGAACCACCGCTTGCCGCTCGGCGCCATCACGTCACGCTCGATCTCGCCGAGCTGGCCGATCGCGGCCTCGTCCGCCACCCCGAAGAGCGTCATCGACTCCGACACTCGGTCCCAGAGCGCCGTGCTCGGAGGCAGCTCCTCGATCGAGGCGTCGGTGGCGACGAGCTCCGGAGGCCCCTCGAGATCCATCACCAGGTCGAACGTGAGGAGGTGGCCCCGTGTCGAGAGCTCAGCGAGGAGCGGGCCGGTCGCCTCGGGATCGAAGCTCACGACGTGCATCACCTGGGTCCCCACCGTGGCGAGGGCCGGTACGAGCTTGTGCTCGATATCCGAGGCGCTCAGGTCGTCGCTCGCGACGTCGATCCGGGCGTAGTTCGCATCCCAGATCGCCGGGAACCGTTCGTCGGTGACGACCGCGCCCCACCAGGTGGGCTCGACGTTCCCGAAGCAGGCGTCGAGGTCGCGCCAGAATCGGATCACGTGATCGGGCACCGGCATCGAGACAGTCTAGGGATGCGCGTCGGCTAGGCTCTGCGGATGATCTCGGCCACGCTCTACCGGGACGGCGTCCGCTCCAACGAACCCGTGGACATCGCCCACGCGGCGGAGCTCGCGGCCCAGCCCGGGGCGTTCCTATGGCTCGACGTCGCGGAGCCCGACGATCGGGATCTGCCGACCCTCGCCGAGGAGTTCGGGTTCCACCCGTTGACGGTCGAGGACATGGTCAAGGGGCGTCAGCGCACCAAGATCGAGCTCTTCCAGCACTACACGTTCATCGTGCTGCATCCTCTCGAGGTCGACGCCGCCGGCGGCGCCGCGGATTCGGAGCTGCACCTGCTCGCGGGAGAGGGGTACCTCGTGACGCTCCGCGCAGATCCGTCGATCGTCTATGACGAGGTCATGCGGCGTTGGGAACGTCAGCCCGAACTCCAATCGGCGGGGTTCGCCGTCTACCTGCTGATCGACGAGGTAGTCGACGGCTATCTCACCGCGATCGAACGGCTCGAGGACCTCGTCGACGACGCCGAGGACCTCGTATTCGCCGAGCACGACGGCCAGGGCGACGATCCCGGCATCCAGCAGCGGCTGTTCCGCCTGAAGCGTGAGGTGGTGCGACTGCGGCGGTTCGCGATGCCGCTGCGTCAGGGCATCGACCTTATCCAGGAGCAGCCCTCACTGGCCTCGCCGGCGCTCGCGCCGTACTTCCGCGACGTGATGGACCACGCGTTGCGGGTCGCTGAGCTGGCCGACAACGTCCGTGACATGCTGACGTCGCTCCTCGAGGTCAGGGTGGCGCAGGCGGCCAACCGGCTGAACGAGGTGATGAAGAAGCTCACCGGATGGGCGGGGATCGTGCTGGTTCCCACGCTCATCGCCGGCATCTACGGCATGAACTTCGACCATATGCCCGAGCTGGGATGGGGCTTCGGCTATCCGTTCGCGCTCGCGCTGATGGCGGGGTCCTCGCTCACGCTCTACCTCGTGTTCAAGAACCGGGACTGGCTCTGACGATGTGTCGGGCCCTGACCGTCCTCTGCGTCGCGGTCGATCCGGCGTCGCTCGCCGAGCTCGAGCGGGCGACAGTCGGGGCGGAGTGGGAGCTCGCGCCCGGGGCGACGAACGAGACCGACGCCCTCGGGCGGATCGACACAGCGCGCCCCCACATCGTCGTGGCGTTCGGGCCCTGCGAGCGGCTGGTCGCGCTCTGCGCCGATCGGTTCCCGGGGATGCGCATCGTCACCGACCGGGACGCGCCCGGAGCCACAGTCGTGGCGGCCTCCCTGGAGGAGGTCCGGGGGCTCGTGCTGGGCAGCCCCCGCCCGGGAGGTCCGGTCGGTTAGGACGATCGGGGAGCTAGGCGCCCCAGGGCGACCAGCCGTAGCGCTTCACCATCCGCATCGTCACGATGATGTTCGCGCGCGCGTTGTAGGCGGAATAGCCCTTGAACCCATACGTGTAGGCACGGCCGGGCCAGTAGCGGTTGAGGTGCTGATAGATGCCCTTCGCGCCCGAGGAAGAGTTGTACGCCTCGGGATCGAAGCGGGACTCTCGATGCGCGATGTAGAGCGCCTTGTCGGCCCCACCGGGAACATCCCAGTGGTCGGCCGTGCATCGGATCAGCTTCTTGACGTGCCAGGTGCTTGCTCGCCAATCGATCGGGCAGATCTTCGGTGGCACCCAGCTGTACCGGGTGTCCTGCGAGGCCGCGGTGGCCGGCGCGGCGGGGACGATGAGCAGGAGCGCGGTGAGGAGCAGCGCCACAGGGAGGTTGTGGCGCGTTGGGTTGAGTCGAGTCATCGGTCTGTTCACCCCCGCGGTGAGCGCCGGCTGGCAGCCGAGCTCGCGACGGCCCGGTTCGGCGAGAACGGCTCGCCTGACTCCGAACGTCCGCGCGGTAGGTCGCGGGTGTTTCGCATCACCTCCTGGTGTCGGGTGTCATCTGTGTGACCTACTGTCCACCCCGCTGTCCGGGTCCCTGCTCCACCCGCGCGAAGGCGCGCGACGACCACCATGGGAAGGTGGGACGCACGTACGTGCGGGGAAGGGATTCGGACCGGAACGGCCCGGGGTGAACGCCACAACCCTAAGGCCGAGGTGGAGGTTCCGACAACCGAGCTATGACCCGGGGTCACTTGTGGTGACATCATGCGGCCGCGCCCGCGGAGCCGGTCGGTCCGATCCTCGCGGCTAGGATGGGGGCATGGGACGGGTCCTGCTTGCCGCACCTCGCGGGTATTGCGCCGGCGTCGAACGCGCCGTGGACGCCGTCGAGCGTGCACTGGCCAAACACGGGTCTCCCGTCTACGTGCGCAAGCAGATCGTGCACAACCTGCACGTGGTGCAAGACCTCGAATCCAAGGGGGCGATCTTCGTCGAGGAGGAGACCGAGGTGCCTGAGGGAGCGGTCGTGGTCCTCAGCGCCCACGGCGTCGCCCCGTCGGTGTACGAGCACGCGAACGAGCGTCGACTCGAGGTGATCGACGCCACGTGCCCGCTCGTGACGAAGGTGCACGTCGAGGCGCGGCGGTTCGCCGTGGAGGGCCGCACGATCGTGCTGATCGGCCACGCTGGCCATGAGGAGGTCGAGGGAACGAGCGGTCAGGCGCCCGAGCGCACGATCCTCGTGCAGTCGGCCGACGAAGCGCGCACGGTCCAGGTGCCCGATCCCGAGAACCTCTCGTACCTCACGCAGACGACGCTTTCCGTGGATGAGACGAACGAGATCGTCCGGATCCTCCAGGGGCGGTTCCCCGCGATCCAGGGGCCCCCGCGCGACGACATCTGCTATGCGACGCAGAACCGGCAGGACGCCGTCAAGGTGATCGCCCCGCCCTCCGACGTCGTCCTCGTGATCGGATCGCAGAACTCCTCGAACTCGAACCGGCTGGCCGAGCTCTCCCGGGAGCTGGGCACGCCCGCGTACCTGGTCGACGACGAGGGGCGGGTCGACCCGGCATGGCTCGAAGGCGCGACGACAGTCGGGCTCACGAGCGGCGCGTCGGCGCCGGACTGGCTCGTCCACCGGATGCTCGCCTGGCTGGCGGCGCGCGGGTTCGACGGCGTCGAAGAGGTCACGCTGACCGAGGAACGCGTGAAGTTCTCCCTGCCCGCGGGGGTACGGCAGATACCGCTCGCTCAGCGCTGAGCGCCGCGCCCGCTAGGACCAGGTCGAGAACTGGTCGCGGTCGTCGCCCGGCTCCTCGTAGATGATCGAGACCAGGGTGTGCGTGTCGCGGATGCCGGGCAGCGCGTGGATCTGCTCCAGGATCACGCCGCTCGCGACCTCCCAGGGCTGCGCGACGCACGCCACCAGGTCGTACCGACCGCCGAGCACGGCGACGCCGCTCACGTCGGGCATGTCGCCGAGGCGTTCGGCCAGTCCCGCGGCAGCGCCGGCCTCGGCCTTGATGTGGACGTAGCAGGCGTCGCCGATGATCGCGGGCGCGCTCGGCGCTCCCCAGCCCGCGATCCCCACTCGATCGGGCGGGACCACCGGCGCGGTCATCGTGCGCTCGACCCCGGGAAGCTGCTGGAAGTCCGAGAGCACCTGCGTCGCGACCGCGGCGAAGTCGGTCCCGTCCACGAGCGCGAGCACGTCCCAATCGCCCACCACGGCGATGGCACGTCGCACGCCTTGCGTGGAGGCGAGCCCGGTGAGGACCTCGTGCATGGCGCCGGGTCGCACGCGCAGATAGACGTAGGCTTCCATGGGCCGCAGGCTAGGTCAGCACCCGAGCCGGTACAAGGACCAACGCCGAACCGCCGCATGGGCCGGGGCGACCCGGCCGCTCCGGCTCAGCTCTCGACGTCGACCGGCACCCCCGTGAGCGCCCAGAGCTCAGCCTCGCCGTCCTCGGGGCCTACCGAGATCAGGCGGTCGCCCTCCTGGAGCGTGAACGCGCTGCGCGGCCGGTAGATCCAGCGTGCGCCGCGCTGCACCGCCAGTACGAACATGCCGGTCTCGGTCTCGAGCCGCAGGTCCTTCAGCGAGCGTCCCGCCGCGGCCGATCCCGGCTGCACCACGGTCTCAGCGCTCGTCTCCTCGGTCTCTTCGAGCGCCATCTGCACGACCGGGTGGAGCGGCTCCCCTTTCTCGACGTACCAGGTCATATCGCGAGCCGCGTCACACATGTACTCGCTCGCCGCCGCGAGGCGAAGCAGCCCGCGGAGGTCATCCGGCTCGCGCGCCTCGGGGGCCGCGCGAAGGACCCAGGACTCGAGCTCGTCGTGGAGCTGGTCGCTCCGGGACTCGAGGGCACCCACCTCGGCGGCAAGCGCGCGGTTGTTGAACAGTAGCGAGGCATAGGCGAGCCCCACGGCGGCCTCCGAGAGGTCCTTCAGCTCGATCAAGATGTCGACCGCGCGGTCGAGCTCGGACAAGGCGGGCCCGTCGTCGTCGGGGGCCAGAGGCAAGGGGGGCGCGCCCGCGAGCTTCCGGAGCTCGTTCACGCCCTCCTCGGGACCACGGACGAGCAGCACGTCGCCGATGCTCACCACGTCGTCGGGGCCTGGGTCGAACTCCCAGTCCAGGCCGCTGCGGATCGCCATGACCCACATCCCGCTTTCGGTCGGGAGCGACAGGTCGCGGAGGGTCTGCCCGCTGGCGGGGGCATCGTCGCGGACGCGCACCCGCGCGGTCATCTCGTCGGCGTGGCGGAGATCGCGCCGCAGGTCGTCGGGGATGCCGAGCCGCGCGGCCACCACGCGGGCGATGTCGGAGGCGGCATCGCCGATCTCCTCGATCGCGCCGGCGATCCACAGGACCCCCGCCATGCCCTCGGCGTCCTCGGGGCTGCGGGCCGCGAGCATCGCCATGATGCGCAGTCGGCGCAGGTCGTCGTTCATCCGCGCCTCGAGTCGGTCGACCTCGCGCGCGAGCTTGTCCTCGTTGAAGAACACCGCCGCGTAGGCGAGGTCCACCATGAGCTCGGAGGCGTCCTTCAGCTCGACGAGGAGCTCTTTGACGTTCTTGGGTTGATCATCCATGGAGGGCTACTCCCGATAGTGACATAGCGAGCAGGAGGGCGACGACCCCGGCGAGGTCGAGGACGCTCGTGATGATGGGCACGGCGTGGTTGTCAGGGTCCAGTCCGAACCTCGAGGTGGACACGGCGAGGTAGTACCCCACGACCAGGATCAGCGGCAGCACGATCACGCCGGCGAGCACCGTGCCCTCGATCGTTCGCAGGGCTCCCGGACCGTCCAGGCCGACCAACGCGGCCAGCCCGGCGCCGGCCACCGCGATCAGCGTGAAGATCGCCAGCCCCAAGATCACGACGATCGATGCGTCGATGACGGCCGGGCGCTCGGGGAGACCCCGGGGCGTGATGACACCGAGCTGGAGTTTGGACGACAGTCGCGAGGAAAGGATCCCGCCCAAGGCGCCCGCCTGCGACACGAACGGCGGGATCAAGATGTAGAGGGCCGGAAGACGCGCGAGCACCGGCTCTTTGGCCTGCAGCAGGGAACCCGCCGCGATGTCGAGCAGCGGCGTGATCGCGATGACGGCCGTCATCTCGAGGACGATCCGTCGGACGCCGGGCTGATCACCGAGCATCACCCGGACCACGACGACGACGGTGGCGAGGACGCAGAGCCCCGAAAGGACCGCGTTCGCGACGTCGTTGCGGATCAAGAACGTGGCGAGGAACAGCAACGGGAGCGTGCCCATGTCGCCGAGCGCGGTCACCATCGGGGTGGCGACCGAGTCCAGGTCGTACCCCCGCCGGTACGAGACCACCGACAGCAGGAGCGTGACGAGCAGGATCAACACCGATCCCAGGAATCCGCCCACGACGGAGATCGTCACGAGGTCCCAGAAGGAGATCGACGACTCGCCGAACGCCGACGTCGCCAGCTTCGCGAGCGCCGCGAGCCACAGGGACGAGGTGAAGGTCGTGACGAAGGCCACCTCGACGTTCTGCGCGAGCACGCCGCCGCGCTTCAGGTTCGTCTCGAACGTACCGGCGGCCGACGCCGTGCCGAGGCGCGCGCCGATCGCTCCGAAGATCGTGCCGCGCATGCCCACGGCCGCGGGGATCAGCACCAGCAAGCCGGGGAGCGCCGACAGCGTGTGAGTGATCGAGGCGAGGATCAGCCCGGCGACGAACGATGCGGCCGTGCTGAGGGTGAGCGCGACCAAGCCCTGGCGCAGGGTGCGCTTCTCGGCACGCCAGGAGCGGTAGAGGCGCCGCGCAGGGCGCGGGACCAATCTCGTTGCGCGGTGCGGAACCGCCATAAGGGCACCGTCATCGGATCGCTCGTTTCGTTCGGGGGTGGGCCCGGTGGGCCCGGCTCAGTATGCGCTCCGTTCGCGGTGCAGGGCAACCCTCGTTAGTCGACCCAGTCGCGCGTGAGGAAGAGCCAGAAGGCAAGCCCCGCATGGTCGCCGTAGCGGGCGAACCGCCGACGGATCGTGGCGTCGGACACCGCAGCGGTGCGCCCGCACGCGCGCGCGTAGGTGGGCCGGGTCCAGCTGTCGAGGATCAGCCGGTGGTTCCGCCCCATCGTCATCATGATGTGGGCGGCTGCGTAGGGCCCAACGCCGGGCAGCGCGAGCAGCTGCGCCTCGAGCTCGCTATCGGGGAGGGCGTCGGCCGAGGCCGCGGCGAGCGCCTCGAGGTCCAGATCGCCGCTCGCCACCGTGGTGGCCAACCGGCGCAGGTAGGCGCCCCGGTACCCGGCGCGCACGGTGTCCCGGTAGAAGCCCTCCGGCGCCGCCGCCATCGCCGCGGGCGTGGGGAACGCGTTGGCCAGCGGGTCGCGCGTGGCCACCGCCGGGTCGCCGAGGTGCGTCACGAGCGCGTGCACCATCCGGACGGTGGCGCTCCACGCGCAGTTGGTGGTGCAGACCGTCTTCACGACGTCCTCGAAGGCCGTGGGGCTGCGGAGCATCCTGCCGGCGCCATACGTGACCCACGCGAGCTCGGGATCCTCCTCCGCTCGCTCGTAGAAGCGGGAGAGATCCTGGTCGAGCCGGAGCACGTTTCGGACCCCGGCCACGACCTCGGCGGCCACTCGCGGCCCCGCCGCGGGGCCCAGGATCTCCACGCTCGCCCGGCGCCCGGGCCCCGGGCCGACGCGCACCCGCCGAGGCCGTCCGCGCCGCAGCCTGAGGGTGAGCTCGAGCGTGCGGGCGGCCTGATCGAGCCGCAGGGGGGCGAGGTCGGCGAATCCATGGGAGGAGAGCGTCCGAACAAGGTCCACGGGTTCGCCGGCGGGACCGGTGAGCGGCAGCGAGAACGACGTCATCGCCGCAGGATAGCGGCCTGCCCGGACCCGGCCGCTACACTGCGCTGATGACGACGGGCCGTGACCTCCGGTCGATCGCGAACCTGGGCACGGCGGGCCCGGTGATGCTGATCGGCGGGGCCGAGGACAAGTTCCGCGACAAGGTGATCCTGTCCCGATTCGCGAAGTTCGCGGGCGGCGCCGACGGCCACGTCGTCGTGATCTCGACGGCGTCCTCGCTCGGCAGCGAAGCCACCGAGATGTATCGGGAGCTTTTCACCGGGCTGGGCATCGGCCGGGTGAGCGGCCTCCACCCCGAAGAGCGCGAGGAGGCCGATGATCCCGACGCCGCGGCGGCCCTGCGCGACGCGACCGGCGTGTTCCTGACCGGCGGGAACCAGTCCCGGCTCACGCAGGTGATCGCCGGCACGCGCGTGGGCGATGGGCTGTTCCTCGCGCGGGATCGAGGCGCGGTGCTCGCCGGCACGAGCGCCGGCGCGAGCGCGCTTGCGAGCCACATGCTGGCCTTCGGGGCGGCCGGCCCCACCCCGAAGCACCGGATGGTGCAGCTGTCGGCGGGGCTCGGGATCTTGAGCGGCCTCGTCGTCGATCAGCACTTCGAACAGCGCGGCCGGATCGGCAGGTTGATGGCCCTGGTGGCGCAATCCCCCGCGCTCCTAGGCCTCGGCCTCGACGAGGACACCAGCGCGATCGTCTTCGAAGACGGGACGCTGCACGTGATCGGTCGCGGCGCCGTGACGATCGTCGACGGCCGGCACGTCAAGACCGACGCCTATCGGGGGAAGGGGTATAAACCGCTCATGGTGTCGGGCGCGGTGCTGCACTCCCTTCCGAGCGGGTATTGGTTCGACCTGCGGCGACGCGAGTTGCTGGCGGGGCCGCGGGCGCTCGCGGCCGAGCGGGAGGCGTCGGAGTGACGTCGGAGGTCACGCGGACCCGGGCCGACCGCCGCGAGCGCAAGACCGAGCCGGCGGTCAAGAAGCCGCCGTTGCGGCCCGACCTCACGATCGTGCAGGCCCAGGTCTTCCGCGGGCCGAACTACTGGTCCTACGAGCCCAGCATCCGGTTGCTCGTCGACCTCGGGTCGCTCGAACACTGGCCCTCTAACACGATCCGGGGCTTCAACACGAAGCTCCTCAAGGCCCTCCCCGGTGTCGGGGAACACTCCTGTTCGCTCGGCAAGCGCGGCGGGTTCCGAGAGCGACTCGAAGACGGCACGTGGCTCGGGCATGTCGCCGAGCACGTGGCGCTCGAGCTGCAACGCGAGTCGGGCGCCCACATCTCGCGGGGCAAGACGCGGAGCGCGGGGCAGCCCGGCCACTACAACGTGATCTACGGCTACGCCGAGGAGACGGTCGGGGTCGAGGCCGGCAAGCTCGCGGTCCGGCTCGTGAACCACCTGATCAAGGCGGAGCTCGGCTTCGAGTTCGACGCCGAGCTCGAGCGGTTGATCCTGCTCGCGGAGCGTCGTCAGTTCGGGCCCTCGACGCAGGCGATCATCGACGAGGCCGTGACGCGCGACATCCCCTGGATGCGGTTGAACGAAAACTCGCTCGTGCAGCTCGGCCAGGGCAAGTATCAGCAGCGGATCCGCGCCACGATGACGTCGATGACGAGCGCGCTCGCCGTCGACATCGCCAGCGACAAGAAGATGACGACCAAGTTGCTCGCGGCGGCGGGCCTGCCGGTGCCCAGGAGCGAGGTCGTCCGGGACGAGGACGCCGCGGTCGCGGCCGCGGTCGGGATCGGGTTCCCGGTCGTCACGAAGCCGCTCGACGGCAACCACGGTCGCGGCGTGGCGCTGGACCTGCGCACCGATCGCGCCGTCCGCACCGGGTTCCGCCGCGCGCAGAAAGAGTCGCGGCGCGGCTTCGTCGTGGTGGAGTCGTTCGTGACGGGGAGCGACTACCGCGTGCTCGTGATCGGCGGACGGATGGTCGCGATCGCCGAGCGTGTGCCTGCCCATGTAACCGGCGACGGCAAGCACACGATCCGATGGCTCGTCGACAAGGAGAACCAGGACCCGCGCCGGGGGATCGGCCACGAGAAAGTCTTGACGCGCATCAAGGTCGACCAGACCGCGCTTGAGCTGGTGAGGAAGCAGGGGTTCGGCATCGACGACGTGCCGCCCAAGGGCGAGCGCGTGCTGCTGGCGGCCACCGGCAACATGTCGACCGGGGGGATCTCGATCGACCGAACCTGGGAGGCGCACGAGGACAACGTCGAGATCGCCGAGGAGGCAGCCCGGGTCGTCGGGCTCGACGTCGCCGGCATCGACTTCCTCGCGATCGACATCTCGCAGCCGGTGCGGGAGGCGGGTGGCGCGATCATCGAGGTGAACGCGGCGCCCGGTTTCCGGATGCACACGCACCCCACCGAAGGCGAGCCTCAGTACGTCGCGAAGCACGTGGTCGACGGGCTGTTCCCGCCCGGGACGCCCAGCCGGATCCCGATCATCGCGGTGACCGGATCCAACGGCAAAACCACGACGACCCGGATGATCGCCCACATCTTCCGGGGGATCGGCCACGACGTGGGAGTCACCACAACGGACGGGATCTACATCGACGAGCGCCTCGTGCGCCGCGCGGATGCGAGCGGTCCGAAGTCGGCGCAGATGGTGCTGCAGAATCCCCGGGTCGATCTCGCGGTGTTCGAGATCGCACGCGGCGGGATCCTGCGGGAGGGACTGGGCTATCAGCGCAACGACGTCGCGGTGGTCCTCAACGTCACGGGCGATCACTTGGGCCTGCGCGAGATCGAGACCCTCGAGCAGCTCGCGGCGGTCAAACAGGTGCCGGTCGAGGCGGTCCCGCGCAACGGCACCGCGGTGCTCAATGCCGACGATCCCCTGGTGCTCGAGATGCGCCGCCACTGCGCGGGCAACGTGATCCTGTTCACGATGCGCGACAAGCACGAGTTCGTGGACCGGTGGATCAGGCGGGGGCGCAAGGCTGTCGTGCTCGAAAAGGGTCCCCGCGGCGAGATGATGGTCATCAAGGAAGGGCGCCGGACGATGCCGATCGCTTGGGTGCACACCCTTCCCGCGACCTTCGAGGGCAAGGCCCGCATGATGGTGCAGAACGCGATGGCCGCCGCCGCAGCCGCGCATGCCGGCGGCGCCCATCTCCACGACATCCGGCAGGGACTCCGGTCCTTCACGACCTCGATCTATCAGGCACCCGGGCGTTTGAACGTGTTCGAGATCGACGGGGTGACCGTCGTGATCGACTATGCCCACAACGCCGCGGGCCTCGATACCCTGGGGGACTTCGTGGAACGGCTCACGGCCGACGCGCCTTCCGGCGAGCGCCCCGGCGAGGCATCGTGGACCGCGAACCTGCGCGTGGCGGTCGTCGCGACCGCCGGCGACCGGCGCGACGAGGACATGCGCGAGTTGGGCCGGGTGGCCGCCCGCTACTTCGACGACGTGATCGTGCGCGAGGATCGCCACGCCCGCGGGAGGAAGCGGGGCGATACCGCCGAGCTGATCCGTGAGGGAGTGGAGCAGGCGATGGCGGCGGGCGGTGCGCGTGCCGGCTCGGTGGAGGTCGAGCTCGACGAGATGGAGGCCGCCCGCAAGGCATTGGATCGCTCGCGCCCCGGCGACCTCGTCGTCCTCTGCGTCGACTACGCGACCGCCGTCTTCAAG
The DNA here is from genome assembly GCA_039933515.1 of Actinomycetota bacterium. GTDB lineage: Bacteria > Actinomycetota > UBA4738 > UBA4738 > HRBIN12 > JAOUEA01. The sequence continues at coordinate 20,807 of JBDTNY010000127.1, read as the reverse complement.
GAGCTCGAGCAGCGGCGAGGTGTCGCCTCGCCGGAGGTGCTGCGCGCGCAGGACGAGGGCGGGATCCAGGGCTCGGGCGGCGACCCCGACATGGTCGGCTGAGGTCAGGAAGATGGCGATCGACGTCGACGCTGTGCGGGCGGGGCTCCAAGCCGAACACGCCGGACTGATCGAAGCGCTCGGGGATCTGACGACCGTGAACCGCGATCCCGCGGCCACGATCGGGTTCGGCAAGCGCGTGGGCGAGGGGACGAGCCAGGCCGTCGATCGGATCGAGAAGGTCGGGCAGGCCGATGCGCTCGCCGCCAAGCTCGCCGATGTCACGCGCGCGCTCGCCAAGCTCGACGAAGGCACCTACGGACGCTGTGACCGGTGCGGGAACGAGATCGGCGAAGGGCGGCTCGAGGCCAGGGCCTGGTCGGTCCTGTGCGTGACCTGCGCGTCCCTGGAGGCGTGAGCTGCACGTGGGTACGCCGGGAGCCACGTCCCCGCTGACCCGAACGGCCGAGTGGGGAGCCCTCGCGGCACACCATGCCGAGATCGGCCCGAGGCACCTGCGTGAGCTCTTCGCCGCAGACCCCGGCCGTGGTGAGCGCATGGCGGCCGAGGGCGCGGGGCTGTACCTCGATCACGCCAAGCATCGCGTCACCGACGAGACGATCTCGTTGCTGGTGGCGTTGGCCGAGGCGCGCGGGCTCCGTGAGCGGATCGAGGCGATGTTCCGGGGAGACCACGTGAACGTCTCGGAGGATCGGCCGGCGCTCCACACCGCCCTCCGGTTGCCGCGGGGCACCTCGCTCGAGGTCGGCGGCGTCGACGTCGGCGCCCAGGTGCACGAGGTGCTCGATCGCATGGCGGCGTTCGCGGATCGTGTCCGTTCCGGCGGGTGGCTCGGCCACACCGGGCGGCCGATCCGCGCCATCGTGAACGTGGGGATCGGCGGTTCCGACCTCGGTCCCTCGATGGCGTTCGAGGCGCTCCGGGCCTACGCGAGGCGCGACCTCACGTTCCGGTTCGTCTCGAACGTCGACCCGACGGCGTTCGACGAAGCGACGGGCGACCTCGACCCCGCCGAGACGCTGTTCATCATCGCTTCGAAGACGTTCACGACGCTCGAGACGATGACGAACGCGCGCACCGCTCGCGGCTGGATCGTCGAGGGGCTCGGCGACGAGGCAGCGGTCGCCAGGCACTTCGTGGCGGTCTCTACCGCGCTCGACAGCGTGCGGGCCTTCGGGATCGACCCGGACCACATGTTCGGGTTCTGGGATTGGGTGGGAGGCCGGTACTCGATGGCTGGGGCCGTGGGGCTGTCGACGATGCTCGCGATCGGCCCCGGTCCATTCCACGAGATGCTGGCGGGGTTCCACGCGATGGACGAGCACTTCCGGACGGCGCCGTTCGCGCGGAACCTGCCGGTGCTCAAGGGGTTGCTCGCGGTCTGGTACGGGGGGTTCTTCGGCACCACGTCGTGGGGCGTCATGCCGTACGACCAATACCTCGCGCGCTTCCCGGCGTACCTGCAGCAGCTCACGATGGAATCGAACGGCAAGCACGTGACCGTCGACGGCGTGCCGGTCGATCATCCGACAGGCGCCGTGTATTGGGGCGAGCCGGGGACGAACGGGCAACACTCGTTCTACCAACTGCTGCACCAGGGGACCCAGCTGATCCCACTCGATCTGATCGGGTTCGCCCAGAGCCTGAACCCGATCGGAGGGCATCACGATCTGTTGATGTCGAACGTGTTCGCCCAGGCCGAGGCGCTCGCGTTCGGCAAGACCGCCGACGAGGTCCGGGCCGAGGGCACGCCCAGGTGGCTGGTGCCGCACCGCGTCTTCGAGGGGAATCGGCCCAGCACGACGATCTTGGCCGAACGACTGACCCCGCGGATCCTCGGGGCGCTCGTCGCCCTCTACGAGCACGACGTGTTCACCCAGGCGGCGATCTGGCGGATCGATCCGTTCGATCAGTGGGGGGTCGAGCTCGGGAAGGCGCTCGCGCAGCGGATCGTCCCCGAGCTCGTTGCCGGCGACGAGCCCGCCCTGGCTCACGACGGTTCGACGAACGCACTGATCCGCCGGTACCGTGCGATGCGTGCGGCGGAGCACGGCGACGGGGGCGGGAAGGAGCTGAGCCAGTGACGACCGACCGACCGATGCAGCTGGGGATGGTGGGGCTCGGCCGGATGGGGTCCAACCTCGTTCGCCGGCTGATGCGCGACGGGCACCGCTGCGCGGGCTACGACGTCGATCCCGACGCCGTGACCCTGCTCGCCGCCGAGGGTGCGACGGGTGCGACGTCGATCGCCGAGCTCGTCGACGCGCTGACCGCGCCGCGCACGGTGTGGGTCATGGTGCCGGCGGGCGAGATCACGTCGGCGACGATCGCGGAGCTCGCGGGCCATCTGGACCCCGGCGACGTGGTGATCGACGGCGGCAACACCTATTACCGTGACGACCTCACGCACGCCGCGCTCCTGGCCGAGCGGGGGGTCCACCATGTCGACTGCGGTACGAGCGGCGGGGTGTTCGGGCTCGAACGCGGCTTCTGCCTCATGGTCGGGGCCGAGCCCGAGGTCTTCGCGCGGATCGAACCGATCTTCGCCTCACTCGCCCCGGGACCGGACGCCGCCCCCCGGACCCCGGGCCGCGTCGGCGCCCCGACGCCCGCCGAGCGTGGATACCTGCACTGCGGCCCCGGTGGCGCCGGCCACTTCGTGAAGATGGTGCACAACGGGATCGAGTACGGCCTCATGGCGGCCTACGCCGAGGGCTTGAACGTCCTGCATCACGCGAACGACGGCACCGCCGAACGGGCGAAGGACGCCGAGACCGCGCCGCTCGCCCATCCCGAGTTCTACCGATACGACCTGGACGTCGCCGAGATCACCGAAGTGTGGCGCCGGGGAAGCGTGGTGGCGTCCTGGCTGCTGGACCTTTCGGCGGCAGCCCTCAACGCGTCTGCGGACCTCGAGGGATTCGAGGGCCGGGTCTCGGACTCCGGCGAAGGGCGCTGGACCGCGATCGCCGCGATCGACGAGGGCGTGCCGACGCCGGTGCTCTCGTCCGCGCTGTTCTCACGTTTCGCCTCGCGCGGCAACGACGACTTCGCCAACCGCGTGCTCTCGGCGATGCGCAAGGGGTTCGGCGGGCACGACGAGCAGCCTGCCTGATGCCCCGGCGCGGCTCATGCGCCGCGTTCGTGGCGCGGCCTCGAGCCTGGGCCGATCCAGCCGGGCGTCAGCCCGGGCGTTCGGTCAGGCGTTCCTCGGCCCGGATCACATGCGTGAGCGCGTTGATCAGCGCCAGGTGGGTGAAGGCCTGCGGGTAGTTGCCCCAGTGCCGTCCCGTGCGCGGGTCGATCTCTTCGGCGTAGAGACCCAGCGGGCTCGCGTAGGCGAGCATCCGCTCGCACAGCGCCCGCGCCCGCTCGAGCTCGTCGATCTCGGCGAGCGCCGACACGAGCCAGAACGAGCAGATCGCGAACGTCGCCTCGGGACCCTGCATCCCGTCGTCGGTCTCGTCCACGTGGTATCGCAGCACGAGTCCGTCGTCGGTGAGCTCGTCGGCGATCGCCAGCACGGTCGCGCGGATCCGTGGATCGTCGGGGGGCAGGAACCGCATCAGCGGAGCCAGGAGCAGGGAGGCGTCGAGGGCCGTCGAGCCGTAAGCCTGGGTGAAGACGCCGCGCGCGTCGAGCCCGTGCGCGAGCACGTCAGCCTTGATCGTCTCGGACTCGGTGCGCCAGCGCTCGGCGAGCTCCGGACGGTCCATCACGTCGGCCAGGTGAGCGCCCCGGTCGCACGCCACCCAGCACATGATCTTCGACATCGTGAAGTGCTGGGGTTCGCCGCGGACCTCCCAGATCCCCCGGTCGGGTTCGCGCCATCGTTCGATCGCGCGCTCGACCTGTCGCTCGAGGCCCGACCACGTCACGCCCGAGAGGAACTCGCCCGAGCGCATATGCAGGTAGACCGAATCGAGCAGCGCGCCCCACACGTCGTGCTGGTCCTGCGACCACGCGGCGTTGCCGATCCTCACGGGCTGCGCGTGGTCGTAGCCGGTGAGGTGGTCCAGCGTGGATTCCTCGAGCTCGGTCTCGCCGCCCACCCCGTACATCACGTGTAATGGCGAACCATCGCGGATCTGGTCGGCGATGAAGTAGAAGAAGCTGTTGGCCTCGAAGTCGAACCCCAGCGAGTAGAGGCCCCAGAGCGCGAACGTCGCGTCGCGCACCCAGCTGTAGCGGTAGTCCCAGTTCCGCTCGCCGCCCGCCGACTCGGGGAGCGAGGTCGTCGGGGCGGCGATCAGGGCTCCCGTCGGGGCGTACGTCAGACCTTTCAAGGTCAGCGCCGCTCGTTGGAGATGGCTCCTCCAGGGATGGTCGGGGAACTCGCCCTTGTTCAACCAGCCGCGCCAGAAGTCCGAGGTCGCGTGGATCATCTGCCACGCTTCCTCGGCGTCGGCCGGCGGCGGGTTCACGTCGCCATCCCACGACAGGGCCGCGAACGCGGCTTCGTTGTCGTTCAGCCGGGTGATCGCGACCGCCGCGCGCCCCTCGAGGCCCAGGCGCATGTCGGTCGTGAGCCGCAGATGCGGGTCGCCGCTGCCGCCGGTGGCGAGGGCCTCGCTCCAGCCGGGACCCGTGTACTCCCATCGGGCATCGGTGCGCCCGTAGTCGAACACCGGCTCGCAGTTCAGCACGAGATCGACCTGGCCCTGGACGCAGCGCACGGCGCGGAGCAGCATGTGCGAGGCCCGATAGTCGCCGGGGGGGCGCGTGTAGTCCTCGGGTCGTTCTTCGTCCTGCCAAGGCCCCAGAACGAGGGCATCGCGGACCAGCAGCCATCCGGTCCGGGTCTGCCATGTGGTCTCGAGCACGTTCGTGCCGGGGAGATACCGGCGCCCCGCCGGCACGAGGAGCTCGGCGGGCCCCAGCCGGAAGGCGCCCGCCGACCGGTCCAAGATCGCCCCGAAGACGCTCGGGCTGTCGGGCCTGGGCAGGCAGAGCCACTCGACGCTGCCGCTGGGGCCGATCAGCGCGGATACCTCGCGGTCGGACAAGAACCCGTACTCCGCGATCGGAGTGAACGGGCCGTGCCGGCTCTGCAGAGGGGACACCTCGCCGCCGGGAGGCGGCTCAGCTACGCCGGGGAAGGGGACGATGGACGCGCTGCTCACGGGCACCCACTCTATCGGTGGTCTCCCCGCCTACTAGGATTTGGCGGAGATCGCCACCCGACCGCCACGACAGGAGTATCGATGGAGTCGCCCAGGCCTCGCGCCCTCGAGGCGTTCGCCGCCGTCGAGGGGCGCGTCGGGATCCTCGTGGACTTCGACGGGAGTCTCAGCCCGATCGTCGCCCGCCCCGAGCTCGCACAGATCCGTGAGGGCGCGCGAGATGCGCTCGCCCGTCTTGCCCTGCGTTACGCGGTGGTCGCCGTCGTCTCGGGACGAACCCGCCGCGAGCTCGAAGATCTGATCGGCGTCCCCGGGGTCCGGCTGGCCGCCCTCTACGGGATCGAGGACGAGGCGATGCTCCCCGAGGGGCTCGAGCAGCGGGTGAGCGAGATCGTATCGGCGATCGCGGGCGTCCGGGTCGAGCCCAAGGGCGGTTCGATCGCGGCCCACTACCGGGCCACGAGTGACCCGTCCGACGCCGAGGCCCGGCTTGCCGAGCTGCTCGCCCCGATCGCGGCCGAGGCCGGCATGGAGCTGATCGCGGGCAAGAAGGTGCTCGAGCTCGTTCCCGCGGGACGCCCCCTCAAAGGAGGTGCGGTCGCGGCGATCGTGGCTGAGGCGGAGCTCGAGGCGGTGCTCTACGCGGGCGATGACCTCGCCGATCTCCGCGCGTTCGAGACCCTCGACCAGCTCGCGGACAAAGGGATCGTGACGGTCAAGGTCGCCGTGCACGGGCCGGAAACGCCGCCGGCGCTCACGGCCGCGGCCGACCTCGTGGTGGACGGGCCCGCCGGGCTGGTCGGACTGCTCCGCAGGCTCTAGGGATCTGGGTTCAGCGGGGACGGCCGGGGGGCCGCACCTGGTCGACCGCCTCGAGCTGGCTCGCGAGCCAGCTCGCAGGCGTGTGTGCCTGCACGGTGCGCGCCAGTCCGCGCGCCCGCCGCGCCCGGTCTTCGGGTGCCAGCGTCAGGGCCTCGTCGAGCGCCTCGGCGGTCTCGGCCAGGTCGAAGGGGTTCACGCCGATCACGTGCCGGCCGAGCCTGGTGTAGGCACCAGCGTTCCGCGACAGCAGCACGACGCCGTCATGGCGGTTGACGAGCGGTCCCTCCATCGCGACCAGGTTCATGCCGTCGTAGGTGGGGTTCACGAACAGCACGTCGTAGAGGTCGTACGCGGCGACCGCGTAGGCATAGTCCTCCTGGACCTTGACCTCGATCGGGGTCCAGTCCTTCGTGCCGAACTCCCGATTCACGCGCTCGGCCTCGGCGAGACACTCCTCCCCGTAGGTCTGGTATTCGGGCACCTCCTCGCGCGAGGGGCTGAACAGGCACAGGAACTGCACGCGCTCACGCCACTCGGGGAAGCGGCGAAGGAACAGCCCGAACGCGAGGAACCCTCGCAGGATGTTCTTCGAGGGCTCGAGACGGTCCACCCGCAGGACCACGGCACGGTCGCCGGCCCATGCGCGGAGTTCCTCCCGCACCGACTCGGCCTCGGGCTGGGAGGCGCTCTCCCGGATCGGCTCGGCGCTCACGGCCACCGGGAACGCCCGTACGGCCGCCACCCGCCCGTCAACGTCGAGCCGGCCCCCCCGCAGCACTCGGATCCCCTTGAGGCTCCGTGCCGACAGAAGGTAGTTCTCCGCCCACTGCTTCGACTGGAATCCGAGGACGTCCGCGCCGGCCATCCCCCGGATCACCGCTGTGCGCATCTCGACGGGGAGGATCCGGAGGTAGGTCGCCCCCGCGAACGGGGTGTGCGAGAAGTGCGCGATCTTCGCGTCGGGCTGGAGCTCGCGGAGCATCGCGGGCACGAGACACAGCTGGTAGTCCTGGATCAGGTACACGGGATCGTCGGCCGCCTCGTCGGCCAGGGCGAGGGCGAACGCGCGGTTCGCCTCGACGTAGTGATGCCAGGCCTCCTGCGTCGCGTCGTCGAACATCGGACTGCGCGGCGTGTCCCACAGACTGTGGTGGACGAACCACAGGATCCGGTTGGCGATCTCGTTGTAGTAGGCGTCGTAGCGCTCCGGGGGGATCACCACGTAGCGCATGCGTTGGTGGGAATCCGAGGTGACCGTTCGGCCCTTCAGGGCCACCGCGCGGTCGCCGTCGGTCATCGCCGCCGAGATCCACGAGGTGTCGTCCCGGTAGAACACCCCGGACAGCGCCGTGACCAGCCCGCCGGCGCCCCGGCGAGCCACGAGCCTGCCTCGCTGGTCCTTGTCGAAGCTCACGGGCCCGCGGTTGGACGCGACGACGACCTTGGCCTCCATGGCGGAGGTGGAACGGGACCCTCGCGGCGATGCCATCGGGGCGGAGTCTAGTTGGGCGCGCATGTGCGCGAACCGGTACCCGCCTCCAGGGACGCCGAAACCGTGCGAGGCAGCCTATGTCCGCGAAGCCCGGGCACCGCGCACGATCCGCCGAACGTCCCCTGGACCCAGCGGCCGTGCGCCGGCCTCTTCGAGCCAAGCGAAGATCTCGGCCCGCATGCCGAGCGCGGTGACGCCCACGACGTCGCCGCGGTGGCTCTCGTGCAGCATGCCGCGCAGCGCGTGCAGCTCGTCTTCGTACGCGGGCACATCGTCGACCCCCGCCTCTCGCGCCCCGGCCCGGAGATGCGCGACGATGTCATCCCGATGGCGTCCACGGAGGTAGCGCAAGAGGTCGGCCACCGCGAGATGATCGGATCCGAGCGCGGCGCGGAGCGCGAAGGCATGCAAGATCTCGTCGGTGCGGTCTCCCGCGGTGCAGATCGCGAGCCAGACGTCGCGCCCGAGGCTGCGCAACCCGTCCATCACCTCGGTGAGCCCTTGCATCCCCGCCTCGTTGTGGGCGTAGTCGATCACCACGACCCTGCCGTCGAGCCGGAACAGGTTCGTGCGCCCGGGATTGCGCTCGGGGTCCAGGACGAAGCCCCGCAGGCCCCGGACGACCGCGCGCTCGGCGAGCCCGACGGCGAGCGCCGCGGCCGCGGCCGCGAGCGCGTTCTGGGTGTTGGTGCGAGAGATCCCCGCGAGGGTGACCGGGACATCCTCGACGGGCAGCAGGGGATGGGCGACGTGATCCTCGAACCACGTGAGCGACCCGTCGAGGACGGTCATCGCCCGCCCTCCCTCCTGCTGGACCTCGTGGAGCGCAGGCTGGTCGGGGAAGGGTGAGCAGAGCCACAGCCGTCCCGTCGCGCGCCGCCGCATGGCCAGCACCCGCGGATCGTCGGCGTTCAGCACGCTCCACCCGCTGGGCCGGGTCGTCTTCGTGATGATCGCCTTCACCTCGGCGAGCTGGTCGACCGTGTCCACCCCGTGGAGCCCCAGGTGGTCGGCGCTCACGTTCGTCACGACCGCGACGTCGTTGTGAAGCACCCCGCTACCCCGCAGCAACAAGCCCCCGCGCGCGGTCTCGAGCACCGCGACGTCCGGGTGCTGGGCGAGCGCGATCCCCGCGCCACCGAAGCCGCTGTAGTCCCCGGCCTCGACCATCACGCCGTCGTCGCGGTAAACCCCGTCCGTCGTCGAGTAGGCGACTGTTCGGCCCGCCGCGCGGACCAGGTGCGCGAGCAGGCGCACGGAAGTCGTCTTCCCGTTCGTCCCCGTGACCTGGATCACGGGGACTGACGGATCGGGAACCGCGGGCTCGGGGCCAGGATCGGCGCCGGAGAGCCGGCGTCCCGACGCGGCGACCCATCGGTCGGGGGAGCGGCGAAGGATCGCCTCCATGCCGCGGGCCGTCTCCCTGGCGAGCGCCTCGGCCGCGCCGCGCCGGCGCCAGGGGAACGCGATCACGATCTCATCGAGCCCGCTGCCCGGGGATGCCTTGACGGCCAGCCGGCGCGCGCCCGATGCGATCGCTTGGCGTCGTGTCAGCTGGGCCGCGATCCGCGCGGCGAACCGGCGCCGGTGCTGGGACCCGGGCGCGCCGGGCGTCGCCGCCCCCTCGAGCCCAAGTCGCCCGGCCACCTCCGAGACGCGTGATTCGGACGCGCGCATCCAGCCGGGCACCGCGAGGGTGAGCTTGATCGCGGGGCGTGGGAAGTAGAGGTTGGGCCCGTCGAGCACGCGGAGCTCCACCCCCCGGACAGCCTCGGTCACGGGGCTGACCGGGCCGGGAGGGTCTCGGAGTTCGCCGTGCTGGCCCCGCCCTCGGCAGTCGTGGGCATCATCGGGCGAAGCCTACTCATGGCTCGCCGGGCGTGCGAGGCGCATCGACGCCGGGGCGGTACGCGCGGAGCTGGGGGTACACGATCGCCACAAGTCCCGCGCCCGCGATGCAGGCGAGCCCGCCGCTCACCACCGAGACGGTCGGCGAGAACAGCGTGGCGACGACGCCCGCCTCGAAGTCCCCGAGCCGCGGCCCGCCCGTCACCACCAAGATGAAGATGGCCGAGAGCCGCCCACGCAATCGGTCGGGCGTGTTCACCTGGGTGATCGTGGAGCGGAAGATCGCGCTCACGACGTCGGCCGCGCCCGCGACGGCGAGGAACCCGAGCGCCCACCATAGGTGTGATCCCACGAGCCCGAACGCGGCGATCGCGGCGCCCCAGGCCGCCACGGCCCAGATCACGGCCTCGCCCTGCCGGCGAACATGGCGGACCCAGCCGCCCGACAAAGCCCCGGCCAAGGCGCCGACCGACGGCGCGGCGAACAGGAGCCCCACGACCTCGGGGCCGCGATGGAACTGGGAGATCGCGAGGACCGGGAAGAGCGCCGCCGGCATCCCGAAGACCATCGCGATCAGGTCGATCGCGAACGTGGAGGAGATCAGCCGGTGGGCACGAACGAAGGCGAACCCTTCCTTGACGGCCGCCCATCCCGACGCCGAGTCCGGGTCGTGTTCGGGGGGCATCGGCGCCATCAGGAACGCGGCGAGGAAGAGCGCGCCGTACGTGACCAGGTCGACCCCGTACGCGAGCCCGAACCCGTAGTGGGCGATCAACACGCCAGCAATCGCGGGTCCGACGATCTGGACGGTCTGCCACAGCACCTGGTTCAGGGCCAGGGCGGACGGGATCAGGTCTTTGCCCACGAGCCGGGGGATCATCGCGGACCGCGCGGGATCCTCGATCGCGCCGACGAAGGCGGTGAGGGCGTTCGCGCCGTAGATCAAGACGAGCGGTGGATGCCCGGCGATCGCGCCGCCGAGCAGGATGCCGGCCGAGACCGCCAAGGCCACCTGAGCCCAGAGCAGGATCGATCGGCGATCCTTCGCGTCGATGAACGACGACCCCGTCAGGGTCCCGCCGAACAGTGCGACGAGCCCCGTGAGCCCCGTCAGCCCGACGGCCGCGGGCGACTTCGTGAGCTCCCAGACCTGCACGTAGATCGCGACCCGGGCGAACTGGTACCCGAGCTCGGAGACGAATTGTCCGCCCCACAGCAGCCGGAAGTCGTGGGAGCGACGGAGCGGAGTGATGTCGAGAACGAGACCTCGGAGCCGCGAGGGTTTCTCACCGCCGCCAGAGGTCATCGGACGACGGTAGCAGCGTCATCCGGTGGCGGCGGCGATCGCGGCCTCGAGCACGTCGAGTCCGTCGTCGAGCAAGGCGGCCTCGATGTTGATCGGAGGGAGGAGCCGCAGCACGTTGCCGTAGGTGCCGGCGGTGAGCACGATCACGCCCCGCTCAAGGCATGCGGTCGAGATCGCGTTCATCGTGGCGGCGGCGAGCGGCTCCTTGGTCCCGCGATCCGCCACGAGCTCGAGCGCGCACATCGCGCCGCGCCCGCGGGCCTCGCCGATCACCTCGAACCGCTCCGCCATCGCTGCGAACCGCGCCATCACGGTCTCGCCGACCTCGCGGGCGCGTGCAAGCAGATCCTCCCGCTCGATCTTGTCGAGCACGGCCAGCGCCGCCGCGGCGGCGACGGGGTTCCCGCCGTACGTGCCGCCCAGGCCGCCGGGATGGACCGCATCCATGAGCTCGGCCCGTCCGGTGACCGCGCTGATCGGCATCCCGCCGCCCATCGACTTGGCGGTGGTCACCAGGTCGGGCACCACGTGCTCGTCCTCGATCGCATACCAGCGGCCGGCCCGCCCCATCGCGGACTGGATCTCGTCGGCGATGAACACGATCCCGTTCGCGGCGCAGAACTCGGCGATGCCCTTCACGAATCCCGGTGAGGGAACGATGAAGCCGCCCTCACCCTGGATCGGCTCCAAGATCACGGCGGCGATGTTCTCCTCACCGATGTGCTTGTGCATCTCGTCGAGCGCGTAGCCGAGGGCCTCCTCGGTGCAGTGCTCAGGACCGGAGACCCAGCGGTACGGATAGGCGAACGGCAGCCGGTAGATCTCGGGGGCGAACGGCCCCATGCCCTGCTTGTACGGCATCACTTTGGCCGTGAGCGTCATCCCCAACAGCGTGCGGCCGTGGAACGCGTGATCGAACGCGACGATCGCGCTGCGACCGGTGGCCTTGCGCGCGATCTTCACGGCGTTCTCGACGGCCTCGGCGCCCGAGTTCGCGAACATCGTGCGGTTGTCGTGATCCCCCGGGACGAGCGAGTTCAGGCGCTCAGCCAACTCGATGTACGGCTCGCTGGCCGTGACGTGGAAACAGGTGTGCGTGTCGAGCTCGGCCTGTCGCTGGATCGCCGCGACGACCTCGGGGGCCGTATGTCCGACGTTCAGCACGGCGATCCCCGTCGCGAAGTCGATCAGCCGGTTGCCGTCGACGTCTTCGATGATCGAGCCCGATGCACGGGCGGTCACGATCGGGTGGATCGCGCCGACGCCCTGGGGAACGGCCGCGTCTCGGCGAGCGAACCACTCGCGTGACTTCGGGCCCGGGACCTCGGTGACGAGCTTGCGTTCCTGGGGGATATCCATCGGGCGGTCGCCTCCTCGCGCGGACTGAGGGCCGCCTCGCGGCCACCGATGAGTCTCCGCCCGCGCCACTCCCGGTGTCAGGCCCACGGGGGACCATGAACGCCGTTCAGTTTTGTACGGTCCGTCCATCGCGGGTGGGGTCGCTCGCCCAGCCTACCGCCCTGGCTATACATTCCGTACAATCGTCGCCATGGCCGTCACCGTCCGCGACCTGATGGGCAATCCGGGTATGCCGCTGCGGTTGCTGGCGGGAGATGGATCCGCGGATCGGCCCGTGCGCTGGGTCCACGCGAGCGAGCTCGAGGACCCCACCCCATGGCTCAAGGGCGGGGAGGTGATCCTCAGCACCGGCATGGGGATCGGCGCCACACCAGCCAAGCAGCGGGCCTACGTGAAGCGGCTCGCGGGCGCGGGCGTGGCCGGGCTCGGGTTCGGGCTCGGCTTCTCGCACGAGAAGACCCCGAAGGCGTTGGTGGCAGCCGCCGAGGCGGCGAACCTCCCGTTGTTCGAGGTGCCGTACCCCGTGCCCTTCATCGCGATCACCGAAGCGATCTTCACGCGGATCCTCGCCGAGCAGTACGACACCTTGCAGCGCGCCGTCGACGCCGAGCACGTCCTCACCCGCGCCGTGATGGACGGTCAAGGGGTCGAGGGCATCGCCGCCTCGCTCGCCGGTGTGATCAAGGGCTGGGCGCTCCTGCTCGACCTTCACGGCCTGCCCCTGGCATCAACCGGTCGCGCCGCGACCCTCCGGGTCGACGCCGTGTGGCACGAGCTGCGAGGCTCGCGTCCCGAGGGCACCTCGTTCTCGTTGACCCTCGTCGATCGGGGGCATCACATCTGGGTGCAGCCGGTCGGGCCTCAGGGTCGGGTCGAGGCCTTCCTCGCCGTCGGCAAGCCCGAGCAGCCCAGCCAGCTCGACCGGATCGTTGCGGGCCATGCCCTCTCGTTGTTCGCCATCGAGCTCGCCAAGTCCCGGGCGGTCGCCGATGCGCAGCGGCGTCTGCAGGGAGACTTCTTCGACGAGCTCGCCCGGGGTTCGATCACGGCCTCTGACGCCAGGCGCGGGCTCGTTCGCTTCGGTTTCGAACGGGAAGCGGCCGTCATCGTGGTCGCGATCGAAGGCGGCGACCCGGAGCCGCTCGCCCAGGTACTGACCGACGAGCGGTCGCGCGCGGGCGGGGGATTCCTCGCCTCGGCCTTCGAGCAAGGGGTCCACCTGCTGCTCCCCGCCGAGCCGGTGGCCGATCTCGAGCCGATGATCCGGTCGGCCGGCGCGCGACTGGGCGCCGAGCTCCGCGCGGGCCGGGGGTCGGCGGTCGCGCCGGGCGACGTGGCTCGATCGCTGCGCGAGGCGCGTTATGCGCTGCAGGTCTGTCGGATCGAGGGCTGGGCGCAGGCGGGTTTCGAAGATCTGGGGACCTATCGGCTCCTCCTGTCGATGGCCGATCCCGATGCGCTCCGGGCCTTCGCGGATTCGATGCTCGCGCCGCTCGACACCTATGACCGCGAGCACAACGGGGAGCTCTTGAGCTCGCTCGAGGCGTTCCTCGAACACAACGCGCGCTGGGAGACCGCGGCCGCCCAGCTCTTCGTGCACCGGCACACGCTCCGGTATCGGATGCGCAAGGTCGAGGAGCTGAGCGGCCGGGACCTGTCGAGCAGCTTCGACCGCATGGAGTTCTGGCTCGCGCTTCGAGCGCGCGACCTTCAGGCTTCACAGACTGAGGCCTGACACGGGTCGTCGCGCCGCCGACGCCTTGTCCACTCCGTACAGCGCGGGCGTGGCGGCTGGCGCTTCCGTCGGGTGGTCCGTTGACGGCCGAACGCGACATACTGGCTAGCCTGCTCGCTGGTTCAGGGTTCGTAGGTCGACGGTCGTCTCGACCTCAAGGAAGGGGAACATGGCCGACAGCCACCAGATGTTCATCAATGGCAAGTGGGTCAACTCGTCCGATGGCGGCACGCGCGACATCATCAGCCCTCACACGGGCGCGGTGATCGGCTGGTCCAGGAGGGCACGGCCGAGGACGTCGACAAGGCGGTCGCGGCCGCCAAGAAGGCGTTCGACGAGACCTGGTTCGCACATCCCGTTGACGCCCGAGATGCCGCACGGCGGGTACAAGCAGTCCGGCCACGGCAAGGACATGTCGGTCTACGCGCTCGAGGACTACACCAACATCAAGCACGTGATGGTGAGCCTCGACTGACGGGCCGCGGACAACAAGTGCCACGACCGGGGCGTCCAGCCGGGCGCCCCGGTCCTTGAGGAGGATGGTGACCCCCACATGAGTGAGATCAGACCGTTCCTGGTGAACGGGGAGTGGCGCACGGGCGAGGGGACCTTCGAGGTCAAGAGCCCGTTCGACGACGGCGTGGTGGCCGAGCTCGGCGTGCCGACGGCCGCCGACGTCGAGGAGGCGATGCAGGTCGCCGCCGATACGTTCCACGAGGCCGTGCGGCTGCCCGTCCATGTTCGGGCCGAGGCGCTCGACCACATCTCCCGCCGCCTCGCCGAGGACATCGAGAAGAACGCCGAGCTGATCGCACGCGAAGGCGGCAAGCCGCTCAAGTGGGCGACGGTCGAGGCGACGCGCGCGGCGTCGACCTTCCGGTGGGCATCCGAGGTCCTGCGCCACGGCGACGACGAGGCGATGCGCCTGGACACCGAGGCCGCGTTCACCGGTCGCATGGGCATCCTCCGCCGGTTCCCGTACGGCCCGGTGCTCGGCATCACCCCGTTCAACTTCCCGTTGAACTTGGTCGCGCACAAGGTGGCGCCCTCCCTCGCGGTGGGGGCGCCGATCGTGGTCAAGCCCGCGAGCGCAACCCCGATCGGCTCGCTCGTGCTGGCCGAGTACTTCGCCGAGACCGACCTGCCCAAGGGCATGTACCAGGTGCTGCCCGTGAGCTCGAAGGTCGCCGACGGGATGGCCCGCGACGAGCGGTTCCGCAAGATCAGCTTCACCGGCTCGGCCGAGATCGGCTGGTACCTCAAGGGGCTCGACCCGAAGAAGCGCGTGACGCTCGAGCTCGGTGGGAACGCCGGCGTGATCGTGCACGGCGACGCCGACCTGGATCTGGCCGCGCAGCGCGTCGCGTTCGGTGGGTACTACCAGGCCGGCCAGAGTTGCATCAGCGTGCAGCGGATCCTGGTGCAGTCCGAGGTCTACGACGACTTCGCGGCCAGGGTCACGAAGCAGGTCGAGAGCTTGAAGACCGGCGACCCGATGGACCCCACGGTCGACGTCGGCCCGGTCATCACGCGCAGCGAGGTCGACCGGATCGCAGCCTGGGTCGCGGAAGCCGTCGCCCAAGGAGCCGAGATCCTCACGGGCGGGCGCTCCGAGGGATCCCTCTACTACCCGACCCTGCTGAGCCAGACCACGCCCGAGATGAAGGTCCGGTGTGAGGAGATCTTCGGCCCGGTGGCCACGATCACCCCGTACGAGACCTTCGAGGACGCCCTCGCCGAGGTGAACAACTCGAAGTACGGCCTGCAGGCCGGTGTGTTCACGAACGACATCAACCGCGCGTTCGAGGCGCACCGCACCCTGGAGGTGGGCGGGGTGATCATCAACGACGTGAGCGCGTTCCGCGCCGACCAGATGCCGTACGGCGGCAGCAAGGATTCGGGCTTCGGCCGCGAGGGCCTGCGGTTCGCGATGGAGGAGATGACGGAGCCACGAATCATGGTGCTCTCGCACGTCCCGCTTTAGGGCTCGGGGTCACGGTTTCGGAGGGCGCTCCTGAAGGGGCGCCCTCCGATCGTGGGTGGCTACACTCGCCGGATGCAGTCGGGCGGAACCGAGCAACTCGCGTGGGTCGTCGCGATGGCCCTGGTCGCCGCCGCCTTCTACGCCACGTTCTCCTACGTGCGGTCGGTTGCCGAGCGCGCGGCGGAGGGCGTGAGCCCACCCGCGTGGACCAGGTACGCCATGCCGATCGCCGTGGTCGCCTTCCTCATGCTCGCCGTGGCCTCCGCCCTCCTGTGGCCGGCCTCGTTCGGCGGGGTCGTTCTGGGTGGCTGCATCGGCGTCACGATCGCGTTCCAGGTGCGGCGGCCCAGGCGACCCCTGCCGCCCTCGCGTCGCGCCCCGGCACCGCCCTCCTCGCGCCCGCCTCCGACCGATCCGGCCTAGCCTAGGCCATCGCTCCGGAGAGGACCTCATCGGCGCGATGGCACGCCGCCTGCCGCCCGTCCTCTACCGTGGTCAGGGCGGGACGTTCGGTCCGGCACCGGTCCGTCGCGAGCGGGCAGCGAGGATGGAAGGGACATCCCGGCGGGGGCGAGGCGGGGTCGGGAGGCTCGCCGGGCACCGTCACAGCGCGCCGGGGCTCCCACGAACCGATCTCCGGCACGGCGGCTCGCAGGGCGACCGTGTAGGGGTGCGCCGGCCGCGACAGCAGTTCGGCGGTAGGGCCTTCCTCGACCACGCGCCCCAGGTAGAGGACCGCGGTGCGTTCACAGAGCGCCTCGACGACCGCGAGGTTGTGGGATATCAGGAGATATGCGAGCCGTCGGTCGTCGCGGAGGTGCGCGATCAGCCGCAGCACCTTCGCCTGCACCGTGACATCGAGCGCGCTGGTGGGCTCGTCGAGCACGAGCAGGCGCGGCTGTACGGCGAGCGCTCGCGCGATCGCGACACGCTGACGCTGCCCCCCGGAAAGCTGATGGGGGAGTCGGCCGGCGTGTTCGGCGTCGAGGCCGACGTCGGCCAGCAGCTCGGTGACACGGCCCGGCGCCTCCGACTTGGGCACGATGTCGTTCGCGAGGAGTCCCTCCGTGAGCACAGCGCCCACGCGCATCCGCGGATCCAGCGTGCCGTCGGGATCCTGGAACACGATCTGCACGGCGCGGCGGTAGGCCTTCAGGGTGGCGCCGCGGGCCTTCGTGACGTCCTCCCCGTCCAGCGCGACTGACCCGGCGGCGAGAGGCGTGAGGCGCACTACGGCTCGCCCGACCGTCGTCTTCCCCGATCCGCTCTCGCCGACCAGCCCAAGGCCGAACGGCCCGTCCGGGATATCGAGGTCCACACCGTCCACGGCCCGGACGTCGCCGAAGCGCACCTCGAGATCCCGCACACGCAGCAGCGGGCTCATCCCGCGACAGCTCCGCCGATGCGCGGGACCGACGCCACCAGCTCCCGCGTGTATCCCTCGGACGGGGTCGTGAGCACGTTGCGCGCGATGCCCTCCTCGACGATCCGGCCGCGCTGCATGACCGCGACCCGGTCGCAGAGCTCGGCGATCACTGCAAGGTCGTGGCTGATGAACAGCACGCTCATCCCGGTCTCGTCGCGCAGGCTTCTGAGCAGGTCGAGGATCTCGGCCTGCACGGTGACGTCGAGCGCGCTCGTCGGCTCGTCGGCGAGCAGCACCTCGGAGCGGAGCGCGAGCGCCATCGCGATCGAGACACGCTGCGCCTGGCCGCCGGAGAGCTGACTCGGGTAGCGATCGAGCAGCTCGGGCGAGAGCACTACCTCTCGAAGCGCCGCCCTCGCTCGTTCGACCGCCTCCGCCTTCGATGGCGCCCCGTGCAGCCGGAGGGCGCGCACGAAGACGTCCCCCACCCGGAAGACAGGATTCAGCGAAGAGATCGGGCTCTGGAAGATCATGGCGATGCGCCGGCCGCGGATCGCCCGCATCGCCGCCTCGTCGAGACCCATGAGTTCGATGCCCTC
Source organism: Actinomycetota bacterium (assembly GCA_039933515.1). Taxonomy (GTDB): domain Bacteria; phylum Actinomycetota; class UBA4738; order UBA4738; family HRBIN12; genus JAOUEA01. The sequence continues at coordinate 3,113 of JBDTNY010000127.1, read as the reverse complement.
GAAGACGATGCTGCCATCGACCGCGGCGCCGATCGTCCTCGTCAGTCCGAGCACGGCCTGGGCCGTGAGCGACTTGCCCGAACCGCTCTCCCCGGCGAGCCCCAGGATCTCGCCCGGGTCGACGTGCAGGTGCGCGAGGTCGACGACGTGCCGACCCCCGATGCGGATCTGAAGCCCCTCGATAGCGAGCCGCGGCTGCGTGCTCATCCGCCGAGCACTCCCCGGCGCCGCACCATCTTGGGGTCGAACACGTCGCGGAGGCCGTCGCCCATCAGGTTGAACGCGACCGCCGTGATCAAGATCGCCATCCCCGGGAACGTCACGAGCCACCACTGGCCCGGGAAGAATTGCTGCCCCTGGTTCACCATGAGTCCCCATTCTGGCGTTGGGTCCTGCGCGCCCAGGCCCAGGAACGACAGTGCCGACACGGTGAGGATGACGGCGCTCACGTCGAGCGAAACCTGGACGATCAGGGGCGTCAGCGAGTTCGGCAAGACGTGGCGGAAGAGGATGCGCGCATGTGAGACGCCCGAGGCTCTGGCCCCTTCGACGAACGGGCGGCCCGCAACCGAGGCCGCCTGTCCGCGGATCAGGCGCGTGTACCAGGGCCACCAGGTCACCGCGATCGCGATCGTCGTCGAGCCGATCGTGGGCGGGAGCACGGAGGCCAGGGCAAGCGCGAGCAGCAGCGCAGGGAACGCGAGGAAGATGTCGGTGATGCGCATGATCACCTCGTCGATGAGGCCGCCGAAGTACCCGGCGGCCAAGCCGAGCGGCACCCCCACCACGCAGGCGATCAGCAACACCAAGAAGGCGATCAGCGGCGAGACACGCGCCCCGTACACGACCCGCGAGAACACATCGCGGCCCAGCTGATCGGTCCCGAACCAGTGCTGGGATGAGGGGGCGATCAGCGTCTCCCTCGCATGAGCGGCGCCACCCGCGTCCTCCGGGTACGGGACCAGGAGTGGCGCGAAGATCCCAGCGAGCACGATGACGAGCGAGACGCTCAGCCCGAACACCACGAGTCGGTTGCTCCGGAGACGCCCGGCGAGCCCGGAGCCGGACGCGGCGACGGTCTCCGGCAAGGGCTGAACGTTCATGTGAGCCGGATCCTCGGGTCGACCCAAGCCTGCACGATGTCGACCACCAGGTTCGCCAGCACGTAGACGATGGCGACGAACAGGGATACGCCGATGATCGCGGGCGTGTCGAGCGACCCGATCGCCGCCGCCGCGTAGCTCCCCAGGCCCGGCCAGTCGAAGATCGCTTCCACGAGGAATGCGTTGACCAGGGAGTAGGCGAACACCAGCGCGATCACCGAGATCACCGGGACGAGCGCAGGCTTCAAGGCGAACCTCCCGAATACCGCGCGCTCCGGGAACCCGAGGGCGCGCACGGCCTTCACGTGATCCTCGCTCAGGGTGTCGAGCTCAGATGCCCGAACCATGCGGGCGACCACCCCGAACGGGTAGGCGGCGATCACCAGCGCCGGCAGCACGAGGTGGGACGCCGCCGATCGGAACACGGCCCAGTTCCCGGTGATCAGCGCGTCGACGACCGGCATCTGCGTGTACTGCGTGAGCGGGGCCGTGTAGTCGAGATTCGGGTCGTACTGGCCGGCGACGGGGAACAGATGGAGCTTCTGGAAGAAGACGATCTGAAGGATGAGTGCCAGCCAGAACGCCGGCATCGACACCGCGAAGACCGCCGCGATCCGCACGAGCCCGTCGGGCAGGCCTCCCGCCCACCGAGCGGACACGAGTCCCAACGGGATCCCGACCACCAGGCCGACGACGAGCGCCGCGACCACGAGCTCGAGCGTGGGCGGGACCCGGTTCGCGATGTCGCTCAGCACCGGCCGGTGGGTGTGGATCGACGTGCCCCAATCACCGCGCATCACACCGGTGCAGTACCGCCAGATCTGGGTCGGAAGCGGGAGATCGAGGCCCAGTTGCTCACGGACCTGCGCGATCTCTTCGCGGGAGGCTCGCGGACCGGCCCACGAGGCCGCGGGATCGCCCGGCACGAGCCGGGCGATCCCGAAGGTGAGGATCACCACGCCGACCACCACCAGAACGGCGAGGGCGAGCCGACGGATCAGGTACCGCGTCACTTCCCGCTAGGACCCGGGCGTCAGGTCGTAGGCGAACACCACGTTCGGATACGCGGGGTTGTCGACATAGCCCTGCACCGAGGACTGCATCACGCGCTGGTATTGCTGGGTGTAGACGGACAGCGACGGCATGTCCTTCGCGATCTGATCCTGCATCTGTCCGTACAGTGCGATCGCACCGTCGCGGTTCGCGGCCGATTCCACCTCCGCCTGCTGCATCGTCTTGTCCATGAACGGGTTCGAGTAGTACGAGAGGTTGAAGAACGGCGGGTCCTCCGTGTGGAACATGTTGATGAACCAGGAGTAGGGGTCGGCGTAGTCCGGCCACCAGTAGAAAAGGAAGATGTCCTGGCGCTCCGTCAGATCGGCGGACTTGCCCTTGGCCCATTGGGTCGGCCAGGCGAGGCCGCGCACGTCCACGTTGACGTTCACCTTCGCCAGGTCCGACTTCATCAGGGCGGCCACCAGCTCCTCGTCGGCGTCGCCCTTCGTGTAGGTAAGCGTGATCGAGAGCGGGTCACCGTTCGGCCCGTATCCGGCCTGGCCGAGCAGGTCGATCGCCTGCGTCGAGTTGAACGTCGGCTCGAGTCCGTCGACATGACCCCACAAGCCGGGCGGGACCACGCCGGACAGCGGCGTGGCGGCGCCCTGGAGCGCCACCATCATCCCTTCCCAGTCGATCGCGTAGGAAAGCGCCTGGCGCACCGTCGGATCGGCGAGCGGTCCTGACTTCGTGTTCAGGAGCGCGAGGAGCGTCTGCCACGATGGGGCGCTGGCCGTCGTGAAGCCGTCCTGTCCTTCGAAGGATGCATAGAGCTGCGGGCTGAGCCGATCGGTGAAGGTCACCTGGCCGTCGCGCAGCAGCTGCGCCGCCGTCGTGGCGGTGGGCACCACGCGGAAGACGTAGTTGTCGTAGTGGGCGCCGTCCCACCCGCCCCAGTATTCCGGGTACGCCTTCAGCCGGAGCTCGATCTCTTGGCCCTCGTTCCAAGAGTCG
>JBDTNY010000126.1:0-12313 GCA_039933515.1 Actinomycetota bacterium | reverse complement strand
GCCGCCAAGAAGCCTGCCGCCAAGAAGCCTGCCGCAACCGGGTCGGTCGAGGCGCCCGGGGAGGGGTAGCTCGCGGTGTCGACCATCGCCGAAGAGGTCGCCGCGCTGCGCGGCACCAAGCCGGCGACCCTCAAGGATCTCTTGACCCACCCCGCGTTCTCGCGGCTCCTCGCCGCGATGTCGATCTCATCGCTCGGGGACTGGGTGGGGTTCGTGGCCGTCACCTCGCTCGTGACGCGGGTCTCGGGCTCCACGGCTGCGGCCGGCCTCGCGGTGGGCGGGGTGATGACCGCCCGGATGCTTCCCGCCATCCTGTTCGGTCCGATCGCCGGTGCGCTCGTCGACCGCGTGAACCGCAAGCGGATCATGATCTTGGCCGACATCGGCCGGGGCACGATGTACGCCTCGATGGCGTTCGTGCACGAGCTGTGGGCGATCTTCCTCCTGTCGTTCGCGATCGAGTGCCTATCGCTGCTGTGGACCCCGGCGCGCGACGCGTCGCTCCCGAACCTGGTGCCGCGCCGGCAGCTCGCGAACGCGAACTCGATCGGATTGGTGAGCACCTACGGTACGTTGCCGTTGGGCGCAGGAATCTTCGCGGTGCTCGCGGCCTTCTCGAGCGGGCTCGGCGCGCGCATCCCCTACTTGGGGAAGTGGCCGGAAACCCTTCCGCTCCTGCTCGACGCCGGCACCTTCGCGTTCTCGGCGGTGATGGTCAGCGGGATCGCGATCCCTCTGCCGCTCGGGCGCGCCCACGGCCGGTTCGACGCATCGCGGATGTGGCGCGACATCGTCGACGGTCTGCAGTTCCTGCGCGAGGACTCCATCGCGTCGGCGATGACCGCAGGCATCGTGATCGCGTTCGCCTCAGTCGGGGCGGTCCTGGCGGTGGGGCCGATCTTCGTGCAGAGCACGATCGGGGCGACGGCGTCGGGCTGGGGCGTGGTGGTCGTGGCGTTCGGGATCGGGATGGCGATCGGGATGGCCGGCACGAACCAGCTCGCGAAGTTCTTCGAACGGGACATGACGTTCGTCTGGGCGTTGGTGACCGCCGCGGGCGCCCTCTTCGTGCTCGCCGCGATGCCGACGCTCTCGCTGGTGGCGGTTGTCGCCGTGTGGCTCGGCACCTTCTGCGGCCTGGCCTGGGTGAGCGGCTATACCCTGCTGCAGGAGAACGTCGAAGACGAGTTCCGGGGGCGCACCTTCGCGTCGCTCACTGTGCTCTCGCGACTGGGGCTCTTCCTGTCGCTCACCGTGTTCCCTATCCTGTCGAGCGTCTATGGCGAACATCACGGGATCTTCGTGGGCGGGCAGCGCTTCGATTTCGCGGGGACGCGGCTCGCGCTGTGGACCGCCGGCGCGCTCGCCCTGGCGGCAGGCTTCAACACGCGCAGACTCCTGGCCCGCCACCGGCTCTCCCGCCCCCAACCCCTGGCGCTCGTGCCCAAGCTGAAGCGGCCGCCGGCGTCCGGCGTCTTCGTCGTCTTCGAAGGGGTCGAGGGCGCGGGCAAGGGCACGCAGATCCGCAAGCTCGAGGCGTACCTGCGCGACGCCGGGCGGGACGTCCTCGTCACGCGCGAGCCCGGGGGGACCGAGCTGGGCGAGCAGATCCGGGAGGTCCTGCTCGACCCCAAGACGGGCAAGCTCGACGCGCGGAGCGAGGCGCTGTTGTTCGCCGCGGCCCGCGCGCAGACGGTCTCGTCGGTGATCCGGCCCGCGCTTTCCGACGGCAAGATCGTGATCTGCGACCGGTACGTCGATTCGTCGCTCGCCTACCAGGGATGGGCCCGCGGGCTCGGCGAGACCGACGTCCTTACGCTGAACGTCTGGGCTACGCAGGGGCTCTTCCCCGACCTCGTGGTCCTGCTGCACGTCGAGCCAGAGCGCGGGCTGCTCCGATCCACGGAGGCGCCCGACCGCATGGAGCTGGAGGGGCAGGACTTCCACGCGAAGGTGGCCGACGCCTACCTGAAGATCGCCGAAGAGCATCCCGAGCGGTTCGTCGTGATCGACGGAGACCAGCCGCCCGAGGACGTCTTCGCGTCGGTCCGTGAAGCGGTCGATGCCAGGATCCGCGACCGCGAAGAGGAGATGGGCCCGGGCTGACCCGCGGCATGCCCAACTCGCGTCCCGGGTGCGCGGTAGCATCCCGCGCATGCGCAGCCCCGTCCTCGCCCGCGTTCCCGGCCAGGATTCGGCGATGGCGTTCCTCGACGGCGCGGCCGAACGGCCGCACCACGCCTACGTGCTGGCTGGTCCCGAGGGAAGCGGGAAGTCGTTGGCCGCTCGCGCGTTCGCCGCCGCCATGCTCTGCAAGCTCGGAGGCTGCGGCGAGTGCCGCGATTGCCGCCTCGCGCTTGAGGACCACCACCCCAACGAGTTCCAGGTCGAGCCCGAGGGGCGCGACATCCACGTGGACACGATCCGCGAGGAGGTCTGGACGCCCGCCTCTCGTACCGCGCCCGAGCCCGGACGGAAGGTGTTCGTGATCCGAGAGGCCGATCGTCTCTCCCCGGCGGCGGCCGACACGTTGTTGAAGGTCCTCGAAGAACCGCCGGCCGACGCGATCTTCCTGCTGATGTCGGCGCGGGCGCACGAGCTGCCCGAGACGATCCTGTCGCGCTGCCACGTGGTCATGTTCACCGCGCTCTCGGAGTCGTTCGTCGTGGGCGTGCTCACCGGCGAGGGCGTGCTCGAGGTCCGGGCGCGGCTCGCTGCGCGCCTGGCGGGCGGGAACCTCGGGCGCGCCCGCCGGCTTGCGGTTGCCGAGGACGGCCTCCGGTTCCGAGACGCGGCGCGTGAGGCCGTCGCGGCCGCGGCCGCCGGGCCGGCCGGGGCGCTCGACGCCGCCGGCGTCGTCCTCGACGCCGCAGCGGCTTACAAGAAGAACCTGAAAGCCGAGCTCGACGAGGAGCTCGCGCCCTTCCTCGACGAGCGCGGACGTCCCGAAGACGCTTACCGAGGCGCGATCAAGCGGATCCAGACCCGGTTCCAGCGGCGCGAACGCCGGGCGGAGCGCGACTACGTCGACTGGGTGTTGCTGGCGGTGTCGTCGCTCCTGCGCGATCGGATCGCCTCGGCGGTCGGTGCCGACCGGACCCGGATGAACCCCGATCTGGCGCCAGACGACGGGTTCTCGGTGGCACGCGCCGCGCGGGGGCTCGCCGGGATCGAAGAGGCGCGGGCCGAGCTCGCCGAAGACCTCAACCTGAACACGCGGCTCGTGCTCGAGCGGGCGTTCCTCCGGATGGGCGAGACCGCGGCGTAGCAGACCCGTCTGGGCCGCCGAGCTGCAGACATCGCGCGGTCGCATCGTGGCTGCCTCGGACCAGGCGCGCCGTACGATCGAGCGGAACCTGCACGACGGCGCGCAGCAGCACCTCGTCGCGCTCGCTGTCCAGGTGAAGCTCGCGCAGACTCTGCTAGAGCGCGATCCCACGAAGGCCGCGCAGGCGCTCGAGGGACTCGGGAACCAGGTGCAGGACACGCTCCAAGAGCTCCGCGACCTCGCGCACGGGATCTACCCGCCGCTCCTGGCTGACAAGGGGCTGCCCGGCGCGCTGGACTCCGCGGCCCGCAGGGCAGTCGTCCCCGTCACGGTGCACGCGGGCGAGCTAGGCCGCTACGCCCCCGAGGCCGAGGCCACCGTGTACTTCTGTGTCCTCGAGGCGCTACAGAACGCCGGCAAGTACGCGGGCGATGGCGTCGCCGTCGCGGTCGACGTCAAGGAGGTCGATCATCGCCTGACGTTCACGGTCACCGACGACGGCGACGGGTTCGATCCGGCCGCGGGGGCGATGGGTGCGGGCTTCACCAACATGCTCGACCGTCTGGGCGCGCTGGGCGGCAGCCTGAAAGTCGCGTCGGAGCCCGGGCGGGGAACCCGGGTGACCGGAACCCTCCCGGCGGTCCGGCGCGATGGGGAAGCTTGACCCACGCGAAAGTGGTGCTGGCATCCCTGCCGACCGATGCGCTCGATGTCAGGATGACCGTGGAGGAAGATGCATCGATGCCCGTACGCGTGCTCATCGTCGACGATCAGGAGCCGTTCCGGATGGCCGCCCGCATGGTGGTCGACGTCACCGATGGCTTCGAGGTCGTCGGCGAGGCAGAGACCGGTGAGGACTCGGTGTCGATGGCCACCGAACTGAAGCCCGACCTCGTGCTGATGGATGTCAACCTGCCCGGCATCAACGGGCTCGACGCGACCCGGCAGATCCTGGCCGGCGCGGGAAGTCCCGTCGTCGTGCTCTTGCTCTCCACGTACGAGGAAGAGGAGTACGCCCCGCGAGCCGCCGAATGCGGCGCCGCCGCGTACATCCCCAAGGCGGTCTTCGGGCCGGACCGGCTCGAGAGTGCGTGGGAGGCCACGAAGGCGTGACCGTGGCCGCGGTCGTCCCCGACCGTGGGACCGGCAGCTACTGGCGGGCGAGGGAGACGTTCCCCTCGTCGTGGTAACGGGGTGCATCGGTTAGCCACGTACGCAGCGTGCCGGCGAGGTTCCGCGCGGTCCAGACGCCGTCGATCCGCGTCTGCCGGGATACGTGGATCGTGATCCTGCGGGCACGTCCCGGCTCGGCGAGGTTCCTGCCGACGTAGTACCCAGCCCCCGGCACCCATCGCAGGAACACCCGGTAGTTCTGCGCGACCGCGACCAAGCGGATCCCGCGTTCAACGGGGGTGAACCGCCAAGCGATCCGGTAGTCAGCGGTGCGATCGCTGCAGCGCGAGTAAGTGCACTCCGTCCGGTGATACCTACCGCCGTAGTCGCCGTCGACGACCGCCCTGCGAACCCATGGGGCGGCTGACGCGCTCGGGCAGGCGACCATGATCAGCGTCGACGCGAGCACTCCGATCACGAGCCGTCTCAGGGGGCGTCCTCTCCGGTCGGGGTCGCTGAGTCGGACGCTATCGGGCTGACATTTCGGCGGCAACACCCAATGATCAGACCCTCGCGATGGATCGGCCCGTCTCTCGGAGCCAGGGACACGGTGACCTGTTCCGGCTCCGCGTACTTCGCGACGTTCTGGGGCGCCTCAAGCGTGCAGAAGTACACGGTGGCCTCGGTCTCCGCCGGGTACCGGCCCGTGCCGTCGGCCTCGACGCGCACCGGCATCGGGCCTTCCTCGCCTGCGCCTCGAGCGCGGCCGTCAGCCCCCGGTCCGCCAGCAGTGGCGGATAGACCCCTCGGGCGAGATCCTGGAGGCTCTCGAGGGCAACGCTCGCGTCGGTCTGGAGGTCGGCGAGCATTTCCTTGACCCGCACGGGATTGCGGGCGGCCATCTGCTCTGCGAGACGGAGCCGGACCGCCAGGGCCACGAGCTGCTGCTGAGCACCGTCGTGGATGTTGCGCTCGAGCCGTTTCGCGCGCTCGTCCTGCGGGGCCACGATCCTGCGGCGACTCGCGGAGGGCGCTGATCAGTCGAGGAACCACAGGGTCCCGGCGGCGATCCGAGGGCGCGAGGAGCTCACGGCGTACCCGCCAGCGGGACGCGGCCCGATACGTTCGTGCCGGATCCGGCGCGGCTCTCGACCGTCAGGGAGCCACCGACCGCATCCAGCCGGTCGGCCATCCCCTGGAGTCCCGTCCCGTACGAGGTTGCTTCGTGGTCGAACCCGGACCCGTCGTCGATGACTCGGAATTCCATTGCGCCGTCGCGCTCGGCAAGCGCGATCGAGACGGACGAGGCGTTCGCGTATTTCGCCACGTTATTGAGCGCTTCGAGCGCGCAGAAGTAGACGGTCGCCTCCACGTCACGACTGTAGCGACCGACCCCGTCGGACTCCACCGTCACCGGGGTGGACGCACGCCGGGCCTGGCTCTCGAGCGCGGCGACCAGGCCCTTGTCCGCGAGCAGCGGCGGGTAGATCCCGCGCGCGAGGTCTCGGAGGTCTTCGAGCGTCCGTTGGGCGTCGACCCCGAGCTGGGCCAGCGCTGCGTGCGCCTTCTCGACGTCGCGATCGACCATCGTGTCGGCGAGCTTCAGCTTCACGGCGAGCGCCACCAGCTGCTGCTGCACGCCATCATGGATGTCGCGCTCGAGCTTGCGCCGCTCGTCGTCCTGGGCGGCGACCAGGCGCTGACGCGAGGCTCGCAGCTCTCCGATCAGGCGGACGTTTCGGAGCACGAGGCCGGCCTGCGATGCGAGGTCATGGACGAGCCTCCCCTTCGCAGGCGTCATGGGGTCGCTCGCGGGCATCGTCACGCTGAGGGCGCCAAGCATCTCGCCCTGATGGTGCACCGCAACGACGTCCTGTCCCGAGATGGTGGGGACCGACCCGTCTGCGACCGGGACCGCCGCAGCCGAAGGAAGACCGGCCGGCCACGCAGCCTCGGGCCGAAGGGACGAGCCAACCAGGAGCCAGATACGGGCCGCGTCGGCTCCGACGCCTTGGGCCAGGATCTGCGCCATACGGGGCAGCACGTCGTCGGTGGAGTAGGTCTCGCCTACACGTCCCGAGAACGAGGTCAGCACCTCGTACGGGGTCGCCCGCCGGCCGTACACGAGGCGATCGGCGAGTCGCTGCGCGCGTGCGCGGACGGGGAACACCAGGATGCCGATCGCGACCCCGAGCGCCACCGCGCCGACCTGCAGGTGGCCGCCGGCACCCACGAGCAGCAGTGGCACCACCACGGCGACGAGCAGGTAGAGCATCACCACGGCGGCCACCATCAATGCGAAGACGACCGTCTTCTTCACGACCAGGTCGAGGTCGTAGAGGCGGTAGCGGTAGATCGCGATCAGGTAGGAACCGGGCACGCCCACGGCGATCGTGAGCATCAACGACAGCAGTCCGTAGATGAAGATGTCGGGCAGACCTTCGACCACGGCTAAGAGGGCCTGGAGCACGAAGAAGTTGAGGACGAACAAGATCCCTGCGACGGTCGCCACGGCAACGAGCCATCGCAGCTGCTGCCGCTCCTCGCCGGTCGACCGCTTGAACCGCCCGCGGACCGCCACCACGGTCGAAAGACTCGCCAGGATCACGACGAGACCGGCGACGCCGCTTACCAGGCCCGCCGTGCCCGAGAGCGCCGCGATCCCCAGCGGATTCTGATAGATCACCCCGTAGTCGATGTAGTTGTTCAAGGGGCCGGGTGTGACCACGTAGGCCAAGACCGCCACCGCGAGGCCGCCGAACAGCGCGTACTGGGCCAAACGCCACCGCGGCGACGGCGGGAGCCCATCGGGGAAGAGCAGGAACAACAGCGGGATCAACCCGACGATGAAGAGGACGTTGTCACCGAAGACCGCCCACGCCCCCAAGAACGGAACCGAGCCCGGATCCACCTTCAACCCTTTGACCACCAACGCCTGGGGGAGCAGGGTGACGGCCATGACCGTCCCGATGGACGAGAACAACCACCCCGAGGTGTTGCGAGGCTGGCGCGAGACGATCAGGCTGCCCGTCACGAGCCACAACGCCGCGACCGCGCCGAAGAGGATCGCGACGAGCGGATGATCGGTTGCGGTCAGCTGGTCCCCTCGATCGCGCCGTTCCTGCAGCTCAGCCAGGACCTGGGCTCCGTCACCGACCGCCGGATCACCCACCACCACGATCTGGCTCGGCGTCTGTCGGTGGCTCAGGGTGGAGGAGAGCACCACCGACGTCAGGAATCCCACCGCGGCGAGCACGATCAGTCCCCTGGAGACGAGCTTGGCCAGGCGCGCGCTCATGCGGGCGCCTCCGGTCGTGCCGAGGCAGGGACTGTTGCCCTGATCGTCGTGCCGCGCCCCGGCGCACTCTCGATGGCGATCTTTCCCCCGATGGCATCGAGCCGGTCGGGGAGCTCTTGTGGGCCGCTGCCGTAGCTCGTCGAGGAGGTGTCGAACCCGAGCCCGTCGTCGGCGACCGAGACGCCGTCGTGCTGGGCGAGTGAGACCGTCGCGGCTGAGGCGTCCGCGTACTTGGCCACGTTGTTGAGCGCCGTCACCGCGAGCGCGGCGACCGAGAGCGTTCGTTTCATGCGGGCCGTCATGAGGCGGCCCCCCGGCGTCCCCGCAGCGGGACCGTCCCCTCGATCGTGGTGCCGACGCCGGGCGCGATCGTCTCGACGAGCTCGCCATCCAGAGCGTCGATCCGGTCCTGCATGATGTCGATCCCCATGCCGCGCGGCGTGCTCGCGGGATCGAATCCCGGTCCTCGGTCCGTGAGCGCGAAGCGGAGCGACGTCTCGTTCGCGTCGAGATCGACCCTGCATTCCACGTTGTCCGCGTGCCGGAGCACGTTCTGGATCGCCTGCAAACCGCAGAAGTAGAGGCACGCTTCGACGTCCGCGTCGAACCGATCCGCGGTGAACGCCGGTGTTGCCTGAACCTGCGCGTTCGCACCCACCTTGCGGATGTGCGCTTCGAGCGCGGCCACGACCCCCTGATCGGCGAGAAGCGGCGGGAAGATCCCCCGCGCCAAGTCGCGGAGCCCCTCGAGCGTGTCGTTCGCCCGTGCCGTGAGCGTATCCAGTCGCTCCTCGGCCGCGGGCTCGTCGATGACCACGGTGTCGAGCTCTGCCCGGATCTCGTACAGCCGCCGTTCGGGACCCTCGCGGATGTCGCGTTCGAGTCCTCGGCGCTGGGCATCGCGTGCCGTAACGAGTCGCGAGCGCGAGAGGCGGAGCCCCTCGGCTTGCACCGCGAGCTCGCGGGCTTGGATCGCGAGCTCCTCGGTGAGCCTGACGTTGTGCAGGGCGAGGCCCGCCTGGGCGGCAAGGTCGGCGAGGAGCCGATCCGCGTCCGGCCGTAGGGGCTCGGCCGCCGGCATCGCGATGTCGATCGCCCCGATCACGTCGCCCTGATACGCCACATCGAGGGAACGGTCGAACGAGTCATCGGCATCGTCTGGCCACGCCTGGCTCCGCTGGGTGCCGTCGGGCAGCGCCACGCGAACCCGCGCCGAGCGGGCGCCGACGCCACGCGCCGCCACCTCCGCCATCTCGGGGAGCACCTGGTCGATCGACAGGGTCCCCGACACCCGATGCGCGAACCCCGCCACGACGTCATACGGCGTCGCGCGCTTGCCGTAGACGAGACGATTCGCGAACCGCCGCGTGCGCTCACGGACGGGCCCGAACAACAGCGCCACGAGTGCGGTCGTGGCGATCGACAGCGCGCGGTCGCGGGGGTTGCCGAGCACCGCTCCGAGGCCGACCACCACCGCCACGTAGACCACCGTGATGAACGCGACCAGGAGACCGAACACCACGGTCTTCGAGATCACGACATCGATGTCCCACAGCCGGTAGCGAAGCACGGCGAACCCGATCGAGATCGGGATCAGCGCGAAGCTGAACAACGCCATGACCTGGAGGTTGCCGAGCCACGCGGGTGGTGGGATCTCCGTGACGACGAAGACCCCGAGGATCATCACGACGAGATAGAGACCGGCGATCACGCTGCCGGCGAACGCGAGCCATTTCAGCTGCTGGCGCTCCACGCCGTCGGAGCGGCGGAACCGCATCACGAGCGCCACGGCCGATGCCACGATGCAGATCGGCAGGAGGGCGATCGTGATCTGCAACGCGCCGAACACGGTGCGTAACGAGTGGATCGCGAACGGATTGGCGACCTCGACGGTCGGCGACACCTCGATCGGCGAGTCCGAGAATAGGATCGAGACCGACGCCAACGCCACCGCGGCGAAGATAAGCCGACCGAGCCAACGCCACCGCGGCGAGGGTAGATGGCCATCGGGGAAGAGCAAGATCGTGTACCCGCCCATCAGGCCGATCGCCGGCACCCAGGTCCACTGATCCATCGCCAGGGCCAACCGCCCGAACGGGAGTGGCTCGACGAGCACCGAGTACCGGCCGTACGACCCGGTGCTGAGCGAGAAGATCGCTGCCACGGAAAGGAGGAGCCATCCGAGAGGGTGCTCCGGTCTTCGGGTCGCCAAGATCAGGCCCGTGATGGAGAAGGTTAGGACCATCGTGGCGAAGAGGGCGGACTGGAGCCATCCCTGGGTCGTCCAGTCGGAGGCGTCGGGGTGGAACCTGAGCTGAAACTCGACCCAGCCTTGTCCGATGAGGCAGAAGGTCCCGATGACGAACACCGTCCAGGCGATCACACGCTTCATGCAGACGCTCATGCCGGCACCTCGGCCGTCAACGGCACGCGGCCGCGCACGATCGTCCCTCGCCCCGGCGCGGAGATGAGGGACACGTCGCCCCCGAGCACGGCCAGGCGGTCGCGCATGCCGTGGAGCCCTGTGCCCTCGCTGTGCTCGGAGGGGTCGAAGCCGGTGCCGTCGTCGACGACCTGAAACGTCAGCGTGTCCCGTTGCGCGGCGAACGTCACGTCGATCACCCGGGCACGCGCGTACTTGGCGGCGTTCTGGAGAGCCTCGAGGACGCAGAAGTAGACGGCGGCTTCGGCATAGAGCGGATACCGCCCGATGCCGCTCGCGTGGAACCTGACCGGGAGGTCCGAAGAGGTGAAGCGCGCGGCCAGAGCGGCGGCGACGCCCTCGGTCTCCAGCCGTGGCGGGTAGATCCCGACGGCGAGGGCATGCAGTGTCTCGAGCGCTTCGTCGATCTGGCGGGCGGTCTCGCCGAGCATCGCTCGGGCCCTCTCGGGGTCGCGCGAAACCAGGCCGCGCGCGAGTCGCAGCTTGACGGCGAGGGCGACGAGATGCTGTTGGGCCCCGTCGTGGATGTTGCGTTCGAGGCGGCGGCGTTCCTCGTCCTGCGCCGCCACGATCCGTTGTCGAGAGGCTCGGAGCTCCGCCGATTGACGGGCGATCACCTCGAGGCGTGCCTCCAGGTCGGCGGTGAGCCGGACGTTCGAGACCACGAGGCCCGCCTGCACCGCGAGGTCTTCCACGAGCCGGATCTCGCCGGGGTTCATCGGCTCGCCGCGCGTCTTCTCGACAGAGATCGCGCCCAGCAGGTCGCCCCGGTACCGGATCGCCGCGACGTGCTCGCCCGGGAGCGGCGGAAGCTCGTCGCCCGCGAGGGAGACGGCCTCCGCCTTTGCATCGACCTCCGGCCATCCCGCGGTCGGGCGCAGCTCGTCGGCCAGAAGGAGCCAGATCGTCGCGCGTTCGGCGTTCACGGCCTCGGCGATCACTCGCGCGGTCCGGGGGAGGATGTCCTCGGTGGCGTAGGTGTTGCCGACGCGCTCGCTGAACCGCGCGAGCACCTCGTATGGGGTCGAGCGTTGGCCGTAGACGATCCGGTTCGCGAGGCGTTGCACGCGGTCGCGCGCAGGCTGGAACAGGAGGGCCACGACGCCAGTCGCCGCGATCGAAAGGAGTGGACTGTCGGCGCCCACGGGGATCACCGCGCTCACGCCCACGACGATCGCGACGTAGACGGCGCCGATGAACACCGCGAGGAGCCCGTAGACGATCGTCTTCGAGATCACGACGTCGATGTCGTAGAGGTGGTACTTGAAGATCGCCAGCACGACGGCCGCGGGGATGCCGATGATGATGCACAGCATGAAGCCGCCCCACCCGAGGTTCCCCACCACCTCGGGTGCCGCGAGCCCCTGCGCCAGCGCGGTCAGGCCGAAGAAGACCGCGGCGAGGCCGCCTACTGCGGCAAGCCATCGGAGCTGCTGACGCTCGTCACCTGACGCTCGCCGGAACCGCACGAAGAGGGAGGCGACGCATCCGAGCGTGCCGAGCAGCATCGCCCAGGCACCGACCGAAATCACACCGGAGACGACCTCCTCCAGGGACCGCACGCCCATCGGGTTGTCGATCCCCCCAGCGTAGTTCGCGTCGGTGGGGCCCGGCTGGAGGAACGAGCCGGCCGCGAGGACCACCGCGCTCGTGACGACCAGCCATCCGATGGGGGCCCAGCGGCGAGAAAGGGGTCGCCCGTCGGGGAACCAGAGCAGGATGAGAGCGAACGCCGTCAACGGCGGGAAGACCGAGACCTTGTTCATGACCGCGGCGTAGCCCGCGCCCGGCAGTCCGGGCATCGAAGTGGCGTGGAGGAACAAGTACGCCCCCGAGATGCTGAGGACGAGACCGCCCATCGCGGCGAGGTCGAACAGCCATCCGATCCGGTTCCTGGCGCGGACCAGGATCAGGGTGCCGACCGATACCGACGCCACCGAGATCAGCGGCAGGATCCCCTGGTCGCGCAAGGCGACTACCATCGTGGTGAGGGAGACCGCGACGATCGCCCAGAACACGATCCACGGCGCGGCGCGGTGCCAGGGTCCCCTCATCGGGCGCTTCCTCCGGCGACCGGCAGCGTGCCGGCCACGGTGGTACCCGCGCCGGCCGCGCTGCGCACATCGAGCGATCCGTCGAGCGCGGCCAGCCGGTCCGAGGCCCCCTGGAGCCCTGTGCCGTAGCCGGTCGA
>JBDTNY010000125.1:0-26726 GCA_039933515.1 Actinomycetota bacterium | reverse complement strand
CATTCATGGGCATCGTGAACCCGAACTCGCCGCTGATCTGGGACTTCCGCATGACGGACGCGCTGATGGCGTGGGCCGAGGCGAAACAGCCGATCGTGGTGACGCCGTTCCTGCTGGCGGGCGCGACGAGCGCGGTGAGCGTCAGCGGTGGGCTCACGCAGCAGGTCGCCGAGGCGCTCTCGGGCGTCGCGCTCGCGCAGGCCGTTCGGGAGGGCGCGCCGTGCCTGTACGGCTCGTTCTTCACGGTCACCGACATGCGGACCGGCTCGCCCGCGTTCGGGACGCCCGAGTCGGTGTTCGGGGTGCTGGCCGGCTCCCAGATGGCGCGCCGATACGGACTGCCGTTCCGCGGGGGCGGCGGGCTCGCGTCGTCGCCGGCCGTCGACGCCCAGGCGGCCGCCGAGACCCAGATGATGCTGTGGGCCACGATGCTCGCCGGCACCGACGTGGTGCTGCACGCCGCGGGGTGGCTCGAGGGCGGGCTCTGCGCGAGCTTCGAGAAGTTCGCGCTCGACGTGGAGCTGCTCACGCAGTTCCAGCGGCAGATGGCGGGGATCGGGTTCAGCGAGGAAGAGCTCGCGTTCGACGCGCTGAAGACGGTCGGCCCGGGCGGGCTGTTCCTGTCGTCGCCGCACACGCGGACGCACTTCAAGGAGTGGCTCTACATGAGCCCGCTCTTCCAGACGCCGGACTTCGCGACCTGGGATATGAACGGGGCCGAGACCACCGAGGTCGCCGCGAACCGCGCATGGAAGAAGCTGCTCGAGTCGTACGAGGACCCGGGGCTCGACCCCGCGACCGACGAGGAGCTCAAGGCGTACATGGCGAGCCGCCGGGACGCGCCCGACCTGTTCGCCGAGGACTAACCGACTTCGCCGAGGAGCTCTCCCTCGAGGACGGCGGCCGCCGCGACGACGTCGCCGCCGAGGTACGTTCCCGGCACGTCCTTGCGCGCCGCGGTCGGGCCGAACCCGGCTCCCGCGTAGAACGCCGACACACCCGGCAGCGCGTCGACGGCCTCGATCGCTTCGACCGCCGCGCGCCGGGAGACGCTCCGCTGGCTCGTCACGATCGCGGCGCGGGCCTCGGCCGCTCGTACGGCGGCCACGAGCGAATCGACCGGCGTGAGGGCCCCGAGCGTGCGGAGCGACCATCCGCGCCGCGCCAGCACCACGCCGAACGCCTCGAGCCCGATCGTGTGCAGGTCTTTGGGGCCGCACGCGAGCACGAGCGGGAACGGGCGGAACGTGGGCGGCGCCATCGCCGACTGCCGGGCGAGCCACACGCGGACCGCTTCGGTGGCCAGGTGCTCGTGGGCCGTGTCGCAGACGCCGGCCTTCCAGCGGCTCCCCATCTCGCGCATCGACGGCAGCGCTACGTCGCGGATCGTCTGCTCGATCCCGATCGTCTCGGCTCCTTCCGTGAGGGTCTCGCGCAGCTCGGCGGGGTCCAGGCGCATCGCCGCTTGCAGGAATCGATCGAACAGCTCGCTGCGGGGCCGTCCGCCGTCGCCGCGCACGAGGTCGACGGCCTCGCGTGCACTGTGGCCCCGGGTGATCTCGTCACGGACCTTCCGCAGCTGGTCGATCTCGTCCACCGCGTATCGCCGGTGCTGACCTTGTGTGCGAGCCGGGGCGGGGAACCCGTAGCGCCGTTCCCACGATCGGATCGTCGGAACCGGGATCCCCAGAAGGGACGAAACCGCCGCGATCGGGAGCTGGGTCAAGGGCGTCTGATTCACCTGGGTCTGCATGGCTTCCATTCTGTTCCGCCTTCGCTACCTGCGACAACGCTTCCTCACGTGTGCATGGGTTTGACGTAATCCTCTGCATACTTGCACAGGTTCCAGATTCACGCGTCGAGGATGGTTCGATACCGGAAGCACCGCACCACGTGGTCATTCACGAGCCCGCACGCCTGCATGAAGGCGTAGCAGACCGTGGGCCCGACGAAGCCGAACCCGCGCCGCTTCAGGTCTTTGCTCATCGCTCGCGACTCGTCGGTCTCGGAAGGGATCGCTCCGAGCGAGCGCCGGCGTCCGTCGATCGGTGCTCCGCCCACGAAAGTCCATAGCAGGGCGTCGAGCGAGCCGAACTCGAGCTGGACGTCCAGCACGGCGCGCGCGTTGCGGACCGTGGACTCCACCTTCAGGCGGTTCCGCACGATCGAGGGATCCAGCAGCAGCCGCTCGGTCTTCGCGGGGGTGTAGCGGGCGACCTCGTTCGGGTCGAAGCCTCCGAACGCCTCGCGGTAGCCGTCGCGTTTGTTGAGGATCGTCGACCAGCTTAGGCCGGCCTGCGCGCCTTCGAGGGTGAGCATCTCGAACAGGTGAACGTCGTCGTGCACCGGCACGCCCCATTCCTCGTCGTGGTAGGCGAGGTAGCGCGGGTCGCTCACCGGCGCCCACCCACAGCGGTTCACCATGGGCGCCAGCTACGTACCGGCGAGGTCGGCGAAGGTCTCGTCGACGCGCGCGAGGCCCTTCAGCGTGTGCTCGATGTCGGAGCCGAATCCGAACCGAATGCCTCGGCCGATCCCGAACATCGTGCCGGGAACGAGGAGCACGGAGCGCTCGATCCGGATCCGCTCGACCAGCTCGGCCGACTTGATCGGCAGGTCGTACTTCGCGTACACGATCGCGCCGGCGGCCGGGCGCGCCCACGAGAAGCGCTCGCCGTGCGACCGCAGCCAGCTCTCGAGCGGCGGGTAGTTGGCGCGGATGATCGCCCGGGTACGCGCCAGGATGTTCTCGCGCACGGCGGGCTGCATCGCGAAGCTCGCCAGACGATCGCCGATCGAGTTCGGTGTGAGCGTCGTGTAATCGTGGTGCTCCCAGATCTTCGGGATCAGGTCCGCGGGCGCGACGATCCAGCCCACGCGGAGGCCCGGCATCGCGAACGCTTTCGACAGGCCACTCGTGATCACGACCTTGTCGTAGCGGCCCCAGAACGTGGGCGAGGTCGCCTCGGTGTCGAGCTCGGCGCCGCGGTAGATCTCGTCTGACACGATCCAGGCGCCCACGCGTTCGGCGGCGGCCACGACGGCGTCCATCTCGGGTTCGGTCAACACGTGGCCGGTCGGGTTGTTCGGGTTGCAGACCATGACGACCTTCGTCGACGACGTGACCGCCGCGTCCAGTTCGTGCAGGTCCAGCTCCCAGCGGTCACCACGGAGCTTCAACCTGAAGGTGTCGGTGCCGCGTCCGAAGTGGCGCCCCAAGCCCCAGCCCTGAAGGTAGTTCGGCATCATGAACGCGAGGCGCCCCTTGGGCTTGAGTAGCGTCCACAGGGTCAGCAGGTTCGCTTCGGAGCCGCCGTTCGTGACCGTCACATTCTCGAGGGCCGCCCCCGGGTACCAACCGGCGATCGCGGACCGGGTCTCATGCGAACCCTCCGAGAGCGGATAGCCGAGCGAGCTCGACAGGAAGGACTCCGCATCGGCCTCTGGCCCCAGGAGCTCCCGGATCGACATCGGGAGCACGCCGCTCTCGGACAAGTCGTACTCGACATCGTGCCAATATAGGGATTGGTAGCGCTCCATCCGGAACAGGTCGATGTCCATGCCGAGCCTCCTGGGGTGGGGAACCTGAACGTAGCACGCAGGTTTCCCCCGACATGGGCCTGGGTAGGACCAGAGGGCGAGATGGGCGTGCCAATGGGGCTGCCGCGTGAGGGAGGACGGAACATGAAGATCCAGGAACGCATGAAAGAGATGAAGGACGACGCGGTCACGGCCAAGCTCTCGTCGGGTCTCGACAAGGCCGAGCGCGACCGCGACCGCCTCAAGATGGAGAACGACTCACTGCGTGCGCGAGTCTCGGACGCCGATGACGAGCGCTCCCGGCTGTTGGACTCCCTGCAGACGGTGTCGAAGCGCAGTGGGAGTGCGCCCAAGCGCCATCGGCTGCGTCGCACCCTCGTGCTCGCGACCGCGGCGGGCTCGGCGTACGTCTTGGGCTCGAAGGCGGGTCGAGAGCGGTACGAGGACCTGAAGGAGCGCTGGCGCGGCCTCACATCGAAGCTGCAGGGTGGCGCCGTCGACGGCACCTGGGAATCGGACGCGCCCGCATCGGTTCTCCCCACGTCGGACCCCGGTTCCGGGAACGGCGCCTGACGCGAGGACGGGTCAGTCGAGGGCCGGCTGGGGCAGGCCCTCGATCTCCCGTTCCGAACCGAACGTCGCCGTGGCCCTGCCCTGCATCACGGTGACCAGTCCCGGCCCCATCGCACGCCAGACACCGTCGGTCCACACCGCGGCGGTGCGCTCGTCGATTCCCACGATAACCACGTCGCCATCGGGGGCGCCCGACCGGGCGCTCGCCACCCACCCCGCGCCGAACGTCTCGAAGTGGGGGATCACGGCGAGCCCGGGAACCAGGCCGAGCGCGGGGGTATAGCGCCGCCGGTCGTCGCCGGGGCGCGCGTCCCTCGTGAGCGTCCACCCGCCGAGCGCCATCGCCCCGGCCGATGAGCCTGCGAGTGCCGCGCCGCTCCGCCATGCCTGGACCACTCCGTCCCACACCGGCGTATCGCGCAGCGTGGCTGGCACGATCCCCGGGTCGCCGCCCACGAGATAGAAGAAGCGGCCTTCGCGCGCCCGTGCCGCGTTCTCCGGCGATCTGGCCTGACGCCGCCCCGTCGCGGGAAGCTCGCGGACCTCGAGCCCGAACCGCGCGAACCAGCCGGCCGCGTGCGCCACGGCGAGCTCCGGACGGTGCCGGGCAGCCGCGGTCGCGAGCACGTAGGCCGGGCCCGAACCCGCCGCCGCGGCGAGCACCCGGTCAGCCGGCTCATTGCCGGGCCCGAGTTCGGCACCGCCCACGAGCGCGAGCGGCCCGGGGGCGCTGTTCTCACCCATCGAGCGCCTCCAGCGCCGCGCGAGCGCGTCTATGGGCCTCGGCGGCCCCGGTCGCCTCGCTCTCTGCCGCCCGTGCCGCGCGCTCGCCTTCTCGGGCCTTGGCCTCGACCACGTCCAACCTGGCACGGATCGCCGTCGCCTCCGCTGCGAGCCGATCCGCGGTCGTCCGCGCCCGCTGGGCGACCCGATCGGCCGCCGCCCGATCGCGACGGAGCCGGTTGGCCTCGGCCTGGAGGTCCGCCAACGCCCGTTCGGGCGGCGCGGCGCTCGGGCGCACGGATACCCGCGCCGGACGCGGATCGACCGCTCCGGGCGGCTGCTCCTCCGCCTCGTCTCCGAGATCGGGGACCGACCGGAGGCCGAACAGGTCTCCGAAGCCGCCGGCATCGCGCATCGGACGCTCCAAGATGCCGGCGCGCAGGAGGGCGGCGACCTCGTCGCTCACCGACGCCGCCTCCAGGGTCGCCGTGATGTCGTCCATGTGCGGCTGCTGGGTCCGGCCCGTCTCGATGAGGATCTCGCGCGCGGTCTCAACGAGCGAGGCGACCGCCCTCCGCCGGACGGCCGAGGCATCGCGGAGCCTGCCCGTGTGCTTGGTCGAGGAGAGCGCGGCGCGCTGTGCCGCTCGGACCTCGCTGCCCGCATCCACGAGCGCTTCGAGGCCGCCAGGGTCGCGGTCAGCGAGCTGGTCGAGCGCCCACGCCGGGACGGTCGGCTTGCGGAGCGCCTCGACCGCGGTCGCACCCGCCGCGTCGTTCGCGTCCTTGCGAGCGCGAACGAGCGCATCGCGCGCGGCGATGAAGGACTCGGGGGGCACGCGGTATAGCGCGCGCACGTCGGGATCCTCGCTCAGCTCAGCCATCGGTGAGAGCTTGCCGCATCGCGAGGCGAAGCGTCGAGGGGCCGTGACCAGGCTCAGTAGGCGTGCCGTCGCCGCATCGCACGCGGACGCGCGTCAGGGTCCACGAGGGTGCGGTACAGCGGCGTGGTCCACCAGCGTTCCCACCAGGCCACGTCCGGAAGCCGATGGTGCCGCAGTCGTCCCGGCGGGCGCGGACCGCGGCGGCCGCCCGCGTGCCAGGCGTCCAGCGCGTCGGCCGAGGCGCGCGCCCGGTCGAAGGCTTCGATCGGATCAAGGAGCCCTTCGTCGTCATCGGCGGCGAGATGTTCGCGCATCAGCATCAGACGGAGGTCGCGTGCGAAGACCCGGGCGCCGTCGCCGAGCCCGGCGGGGTCGAGGGGTTCGCGCGGGTCGCGGTCGGCGTCGAGCACCGCGCAGGACAGCTCGGAGTCGTGCGTCCACGACCGCCGGTTCAGGTTGTCCGATCCCACTTCCGCCCACACGTCGTCGATCACGAGCGTCTTCGCATGGACGTAGATCGGGGTTCCCGCTTCGTTCTCGATGTCGAAGATCGCCACACGCTCGGGCGCGATCGCGAGCAGCCGATCGACGAGCTCGAGCTGGGCGAGCCGGTGGGGCGGTCCCGAGAAGACCCCGTTGCGGTCGGGGACCCGCGGCACCACGATCATCAGCCGCAGCTCTGCGTGTCTCGAGAGCGCTCCCGCGAACAACCTCGCCACCTCGCGTGACCACAGGTACTGGTCCTCGACGTAGACCATCTTCCGTGCGCGATCGAACGACCGACGATACGCGCGCACGATGCTGCGCTCGCCCGCGGGCGCGAACGGGAACGGCGGGTGCTTCGGTGGATAGGTCCGCAGGACCTGGACGGCATGCGAGCCGGCGGGACCGGGGTCGGGAGGCTGGGGCGGTAGCGCGTCACGCCGCTCGGGCCCGAAGTGCCGCCTGCGCGCCAGGATCCGTCGCCATCGCCCGAGGTCGTCGAGCTTGGTCGGATCCTCCCATCGCTCTCGGAACGTCAGGTCGAGGTCGCCGATCGCCGGTCCCTCGATCCGCAGCTGGATGTCGTGCCACGGCGGGGTGGGGCCGTATCGCCGGTCGAGCTCGTCGGGCCTCGGGTCGCCCAGATGGCGCCAGTCGTCACGTCGGCCGTAACACAGGTCGATCCCGCCGACGAAGGCGACGTCGGCTCCGCTTGCGCGTCGGATCAGAACGAGCTTCTGGTGGTGTGAGCCCGCGCGCCGGACGCGCTCATCCAGCAGGATCAAGCCGCCCGCCCGGTCGACCCGCGCGGCCAGCTCCTGATGATGTTCGAGCTGGAAGCCCGTGACCTCGGGGTGCGAGCGCCAGACCAAGCCCCTGACCGTGACCCCTTCGGCGGCGTTCCGGGCGAGCATGTCGGCGAGCTCCTCGCCCTCGGCGAGGACGGTATCGGGGTCGCCGCGCCAGTCGGTGAAGGACACCGCGTCCCCCGCCTTCGTGTCGGCGAGTGCTCGATGGAGCTGCTCGAAGTAGGGCGCGCCGTGCACGATCACCTCGACGCGGTTGCCCACAGTCCACGCGAGCCCGTCGCCGCGCCGCTCGTCGATGCGTGTGTGCCGGTTCCCGCGTTCGGTGGCCGGGAGGAACCAGTGGTCGATCGCGGGGTCGCCGCTCATCGAGTGAGGTTACCCGGCGGACCCGGTAGGCGGACCCGGTAGGCGGTAGGCGGTAGGCTGGGGCGTGTGGCCCGCGTCGTCCGGATCTTTCGCGAAGCCGACGTCCGCGCGGCGCTGGACATGCGGTCGTGTATCGATGCCTGCGAGCGCGCCTTCGCCGCCTACTCGACGGGCGGCGCCGAGCTCCCCGCGGTGATCCACCTCGACGTGCCCGAGGCGAAGGGCGAGATCCACATCAAGGCCGGGCACTTGCACGGCGCCCCTTTCTACGCCGTGAAGGCGGCGAGCGGGTTCTCTGTGCTCGACCCGCCTGCGATCGACGGCATGGTCGTCGTCTTCGACGCGCGCGACGGCTCGCCGGTGGCCTTCCTGCTCGACCACGGGTTCATGACCGATGTGCGGACAGGCGCTGCCGGCGGGGTGGCGGCGCGCCATCTCGCGCCGAGCCGCGTCGAGACCGTCGCCGTGATCGGCACCGGGGGACAGGCCCGGCAGCAGCTCGACGCGATCGCGGTCGTGCGTCCCGGGTTCACCCACGTTCGCGTGTGGGGCCGCAACGTCGCGCACGTCGACCACTGCGTCGCGGATCTGCGCACGCGGCACGAAGGCGCCACGATCGAGCGGGCCGATACCATCCGCGCCGCGGTCGACGGCGCCGGCGTCGTGATCACGTGCACGGCCGCGCGCGAGCCGCTCGTCGAACGGGGGTGGCTCGCCCCGGGCGCCCACGTCACCGCCCTCGGATCCGACGGCGCCGGCAAGCAGGAGCTCGACCCGGCGGTCCTCGAGGACGCCGAACTGCTCGTCGTCGACTCGCGCGAGCAGTGCGCACAGCTCGGCGAGCTGCAGCATGCGCCGGACGAGGTCGACCGTGCGATCGAGCTGGGCACGATCTGCGCGGGGGAGTCGCCCGGCCGCACGAGCGACGACCAGCTCACCGTCTGCGACCTGACCGGCCTCGGCGTGCAGGACGTCGCCGCCGCGAACGTCGTCATGGCGAACGCGTCGGCCGGTGTCGGCGACAGGGTCGAACTGTGACGACCGACGAGACCACCTAGCCCGAGAGCCGCGCCACCAGCTCGTCATGCATGGCGCCGTTCGACGTGAGCACGCTGCCGTGGTGCCGGAGTGGCCCGCCGTCGATCGCGGTCACGCGCCCTCCCGCCTCCCGCACGATCGGCACGAGCGCGGCGTAGTCCCAGAGCGAAAGCTCGGGTTCGATCATCGCCTCGGCGCTCCCGCGCGCAACCAGCATGTGGCCCCAGAAATCGCCGAACCCGCGCGTGCGCTTGGCCTCGGCCAGGGTCCCGCGCACGCGCTCGCCGAGCGGTCCGTCGTTCCACTCGGCCAGCCCGGCGAACAGCAGCTGCGACTCCGCCACGGTCGAGATCGCGCTCACCGCGATCGCTTCACCGTTGCACGTGGCGCCGCCCCCGGCCACCGCCTCGTACCGCTCGCCCAGGGCCGGCGCGTTCACGAGGCCGAGCACGGGCTCGCCGTCGACCTGCAGCGCGATCAAAGTCGCCCAGACCGGGATCCCCCGGGCGAAGTTCGCCGTGGCGTCGATCGGGTCCACGATCCACACGCGGCCATCGCCGCTCGCGTCGCCGCCCTGCTCCTCACCCAGCACACGATCGCCGGGGAACGCCGCCGCGATCTGCTCGCGCGCCATCGCCTCGATCTGGGTGTCGGCCTGCGTCACCGGCGTCAGATCAGCCTTGAGCGTCACCCGCACCACGTCGCGGCCGAAGATGCTCATGCCGATCTTCGCTGCACGGTCGGCGAGCCCCACGGCGAACGACCGCTCATGCTCGTACATGCAGCGCAGCCTACCTGCGGTCTCCCGTCGTGGCCCCGGTTCTCCGGTAGCCTGAACCCCAACATGCAGACCACCGTCGAGACCACCGAGAAACACACCGTCAAACTCACGATCGAGGTCCCCGCGGACGAGTACGCGAAGGACCTGGACGCCGCCTATCGGAGCATCGCGAACCAGGTCAAGATCCCGGGCTTCCGCAAGGGGAAGATCCCCAAGCAGATCATCGACGCCCAGATCGGGGCCGACGTCGTCCGCGACGAGTTCATCCAGGCGGCCGTACCGACCTATTACCGGCAAGCGATCAGCGACGAGGATCTGGCGCCGATCAGCGACCCCGAGATCGATCTCGACGAGGGCTTCGACGTCGACAAGCCCCTGGTGTTCACCGCCGTGGTCGAGGTGCGCCCACGGCTCGAGTTCACCCCCGACGACTACCGCGGCGTGAAGGTCGCGCGCCCGTCGCTCGAGGTCTCGGACCAAGAGATCGACGACTGGGTGAACCGGCTGCGCGAGCGGTTCGCCGAGCTCGAGCCCGCCGATCGCCCGGTGCAGAACGGCGACTTCGCCACGATCGACGTGCAGGCCACGGCCGAGGGCGAGGAGATCGACGGCCTCAGCCGCACCGACTACCTGTACTTCGTGGGGTCGGGCGAGTTCGGCGCTAACCTGGATGCCGAGATCGTCGGCACGAAGGCGGGCGGCATCCTCAAGGTGTCCGAGGAGATCACCGCGACCGCCGGCGAGGACCTGGCCGGCAAGACCGCCGACATGACCGTCCTCGTCAAGGACGTGAAGGCGCGGATCCTCCCCGAGCCAGACGACGACTTCGCCAAGACCGCCTCGGAGTTCGACACGATCGCGCAGCTCCACGACGACCTGCGGACCCGTCTCGGAGAGCTGAAGGAGCGCGAGGCCGAGGGTGTCGTCCGCGACCGCGCCCTTCAGGCCATGATCGACAAGGTGGTCGTCGAGCTGCCGGAGTCGCTCGTCGAGGACGAGACCGACCACCGTGTGGCGCACGCGAAGGAACGCGCCGAGCGCGCCGGCCTTACGGTCGACCAACTCCTGGAGGCTCAGGGCTGGGACGAGGCACGCCTGCGCGAGGATTCCCGCGACCACGCGATCCGTGCGATCACGTCGGATCTCGTGCTAGAGGGCATCGCTCGAGCCGAAGGTCTCGAGGTCACCGCGGATGAGATCGGGGCCGAGATCGCCCAGCTCGCCCAGGCATACGACCGCGATCCCAAGGACCTGGCGAAACAGCTCGACCGAAGCGGCCAGATCGTGACACTGGCCGGCGATATCATCAGAGGTAAGGCGCTCGACCTACTCGTCGAGCATGCCGACATCGAGACCGAGGCCGCGACGCCGGCTGAACCCACACCCACGACCACAGAGGAGACCGGATGAACCCGCAGAGCTACATGGTTCCCGTCGTGATCGAGCAGACCAGTCGTGGCGAGCGCTCGTTCGACATCTACTCTCGCCTGCTCAAGGAGCGCATCGTCTTCCTGGGCACGCCGATCGACGACGCGGTTGCGAACCTCGTGATGGCTCAGCTCCTGCACCTCGAGTCCGAGGATCCCGAGAAGGACATCCATCTGTACATCAACTCTCCCGGCGGCGAGGTGGCGTCAGGCTTCGCCATCTACGACACGATGCAGTTCATCAAGCCCGACGTCTCCACGATCGTGATGGGACAGGCGGCCTCGTTCGCGGCGTTCCTGCTGCTGGCCGGCGCCAAGGGGAAGCGCTATGCCCTGCCGCACGCCCGGGTCCTGCTGCATCAGCCGCACGGCGGCGCGCAGGGCCAGGCGGTCGACATCGAGATCCAGGCCAAGGAGATCACCCGTTACCGCAAGCTCCTCGAGCAGCTGATCGCGATGCACACCGGACAAGATGTCGACAAGGTCACGAAGGACACCGATCGGGACTTCATCCTGACGGCGGAGGAATCCAAGCAATACGGCATCATCGACGAGATCATCTCCCAGCGAGGGATCACGTCCGAACTTGCAGCGGCGGGCTCGAACGGGGCGTAACATCTGCTTGAGCGGGTCGCCTACGGGAGGCTCGGTCGCTCGGTTCATCGAGAGAGGGGCGGTCCGGTGGCGAAGTTCGGCGACTCCGACCTGCTGAAGTGCTCGTTCTGCGGGAAGAGCCAGAAGCAGGTCAAAAAGCTCATCGCCGGCCCCGGCGTCTACATCTGCGACGAATGTATCGACCTGTGCAACGAGATCATCGAGGAGGAGCTCTCCGAGACCTCGGAGCTCAAGCTCGACGAGCTTCCGAAGCCGCAGGAGATCTATCAGTTCCTCGACGAGTACGTGGTGGGACAGGACCGCGCGAAGAAGATCCTCTCGGTCGCCGTCTACAACCACTACAAGCGGATCCAGGTCGGCGCGAAGGACTCCGAGGTCGAGCTCCAGAAGTCCAACATCATGATCCTTGGGCCCACCGGCTGCGGGAAGACCTATCTCGCGCAGACCCTCGCCCGGATGCTGAACGTCCCGTTCGCGATCGCCGACGCCACCGCGCTCACCGAGGCGGGCTACGTCGGTGAAGACGTCGAGAACATCCTGCTGAAGCTGATCCAAGCGGCCGATTACGACGTGAAGAAGGCCGAGACCGGCATCATCTACATCGACGAGATCGACAAGATCGCGCGCAAGAGTGAGAACCCATCGATCACCCGAGACGTCTCCGGCGAGGGCGTGCAGCAGGCCCTGTTGAAGATCCTGGAGGGAACCCAGGCCAGCGTGCCGCCCCAGGGCGGCCGCAAGCACCCGCACCAGGAGTTCATCCAGATCGACACAACGAACATCCTGTTCATCTGCGGCGGGGCGTTCGCGGGGCTCGATCGCATCATCGAGGGCCGCACCGGCAACCAGGGGATCGGCTTCAACGCCGAGATCCGCCGCACCGACGACAAGGCGCTCGGCCTCGTCCTGGGCAAGGTGTTGCCCGAGGACCTGCTGAAGTACGGGCTGATCCCCGAGTTCGTGGGGCGGCTGCCGGTGATCACCAGCGTCGACAACCTCGACGAGGACTCGCTCGTCGACATCCTCACCAAGCCCAAGAATGCCCTCGTGAAGCAGTACCAGCGGTTCTTCGAGTTCGACGGGGTGGAGCTCGAGTTCGACGACGGCGCGATGCGCGCGATCGCCGGGCAGGCCATCCTGAGGGGCACCGGCGCCCGTGGCCTGCGCGCGATCATGGAAGAGGTCTTGCTCAACGTCATGTACGAGCTGCCCTCCCGCGAGGACGTCACGAAGTGCCTGGTCGACGTCGACGTCGTCCTGAACGGTGTGAACCCGACGCTCGTGCCGCGCGAGGCGCCGTCCAAGCGCGCCAAGCGCGAAGAACGCTCCGCCTAGGAGAGTGCCGGCCCCGCGCTGCGGTGCGACCGCCGGTCACCCCGCCTCGTCGCGGCCCGGATAGACTCCGCGCCTCAGATCCCCTGCGTAGAGGCGGTGCGAGCGTGAAAGACCAGTACCAGGTCGTCGTGATCGGCGGGGGCATCGTCGGCTGCAGCGTGCTCTATCACCTCACGTTGCGTGGCATGACCGACGTTGCCCTGATCGAGCGCGAGGAGCTCACGGCGGGCTCGACCTGGCACGCCGCGGGCGGGTTCCATGCGATGAACGCCGACACGAGGATCGCCGCGCTGCAGAAGTACACGATCGGTCTCTATCCCCAGGTCGAAGCCGAATCCGGCCAGAACGTGGGTCTCCACATGTCGGGCGGGATAGAGCTCGCCGAGACGCCCGAGCGCTGGCAGTGGCTGAAGTCCGAGCTGCAGTGGCTCCGCACGCAGGACACCGACGCCAGCCTCCTCACCCCCGAGGAAGCCGCCGACCTCGTGCCGATCCTCGACCCGGCCGGGCTGTACGGCGCGCTCTTCGACCCGCTCGAGGGCAACCTGGATCCGAACGGCGCGACGCAGGCCTACGCGGGCGCGGCCCGCCGTCGTGGCGCCGAGGTGATCCAGCACAACCGCGTCCTGTCCCTGACGCAGCTGCCGTCCGGCGAGTGGCGCGTCGAGTCCGAGCTGGGCGACATCACCGCTGCGCACGTGGTCAACGCGGCGGGGCTGTGGGCGCGCCGGGTGGGCAGGATGGTGGGCGTCGACCACCCGCTTGTGCCGATGCCGCACCACTATCTGGTGACGGCCGAGATCCCGCAGATCGCGGCGATCGAGGGCGACATGGCGGCCGTCACTGACCTCGAGGGCTTCACCTACCTCCAGAAGGAAGGCAACGGCGTCCTGCTCGGCGTCTACGAGCAGAACCCCCGCCATTGGATGGTCGAGGGCGCCGAGTGGGACTTCGGGCGGACCCTGTTCCCCGAGGAGCTCGACCGGATCATGCCGGAGCTCTCGATCGGGTTCCGGCGCTTCCCCGTGCTCGAGGAGGTCGGGATCCGCAGATGGGTGAACGGCGCGTTCACGTTCACGCCCGACGGCAACCCTCTCGTGGGGCCGATCGACGGCATCCCGAACTACTGGGCGGCGTGCGGTGTCATGGCGGGCTTCTCCCAGGGCGCCGGCATCGGCGTGGCCGTGGCGAACTGGATCGTCGACGGCGATCCCGGCTACGACGTGTTCGGGATGGATGTCGCTCGCTTCGGTCCCTACGCGTCGAACGATCGCTACCTGCGCGCGACGACGGCGCAGTTCTACGCGCGAAGGTTCGTCATGGCGTACCCGAACGAGGAGCTCCCGGCCGGCCGTCCGCTGAAGACGTCGCCGTGCTACGACGATCTCCTCGCGGCCGGGGCGCAGTTCACCGTGAATTGGGGCCTGGAGGTGCCGCTGTACTTCGCGCCGGCGCTCGACTTCGTGGAGAACGACACCCTCGGGCGGTCCAACGCCGAGCCGATCGTGGGCGCAGAGGTAGAGACCGTCCGCACGGCGGCGGGTGCCTACGAGATCGCGCAGTACTCGCGCTACGAGGTCACCGGTCCCGAGGCCGAGGCGTGGCTCGACCATCTGCTCGCCGGCCGCATGCCGCCTGTGGGGGCGATCCGGCTGAACCCGATGTTGAGCGAGGCAGGGCGACTGATGGGCGACCTCACGATCGCGCGGCTCGACGACGACGTCTTCTGGCTCACCGGCTCCTACTACTTGCAGGAGTGGCACTTGCGCTGGTTCCGCGCGCACCTGCCGCCCAGCGGGGTCGAGATCACGAACATCACCGACGGGTGGATGGGTTTCTCGGTGTCGGGGCCGGCCTCGCGTAGGATCCTCGCTGAGCTCGCCCATGACGACGTGTCGAACGACGCGTTCGGGTTCCTCGGCGTCCGGCGGATGGACGTGGGGACGGCCGAGGCCGTGGTCGGACGGATCTCGCTGACCGGCGAGCTCGGTTACGAGATCGTCGCGCCAGCGAACCGTCACCGCACACTCATGCACGAGTTGCGGGAGGCCGGCGCGGCGCACGGCCTGCGGCTGATCGGTGACCGCGCGATCGACAGCCTGCGGCTCGAGAAGGGTTACGGGATCTGGTCGGCGGAGTACCGCCAGGACTACACCCCCGCGATGTCGGGTCTCGACCGATTCGTCGCGTTCGACAAAGGGGACTTCATGGGGGCGGACGCCGTGCGCCGTGCGCGCGACGAGGAACCGGCGCAGCGGCTCGTGCTCCTGGAGGTGGACGCAACCGATGCCGACGCTTCCGCCGACGAGGGGATCTGGATCGGGGACCGGCGCGTGGGCTTCGTGACCTCTGGGGCGTATGGGCATCACGTGGGCAAGAGCCTCGCCCTGGCCTATCTGGACCACGACGTCGCGGGGTCGGCGCCGGAGGTCACGGTGTTCGTGGTGGGGGAGCCGCGCACCGCGCGGATCCTCCCCGAGATCCCTTACGACCCGGCGGGCGCCAGGCTCCGCGACGGCACCGCCTGAACGCCGAGGGGACGTGCCTCGGCGTTTCGTAGACTCGGCGCCATGTCCGACACCGCGCCCGCCGGCGCCGAGATGGCCACCCGTTACGACCCGCAGGAGGTCGAGCCCCGTTGGGCCACGGCGTGGGTCGAGCGAGGCTATTTCACGGCGGACCCACACTCGGGCAAGGAGCCTTACTGCATCGTGATCCCGCCCCCGAACGTGACCGGCCGGCTCCATGTGGGGCACGCGCTCGGGCGCACGATCGAGGACACGCTGATCCGTCGCGCGCGGATGCAGGGCTTCGAGGCGCTCTGGGTGCCGGGGATGGATCACGCGGGGATCGCCACGCAGGTCGTCGTGGAGCGCACGCTCCGCGAGGAGGGGATCGAGCGACGCGACCTGGGCCGGGAGGCGTTCGTCGAGCGCGTCTGGGCCTGGAAGGAGCAGTACGGGGGCGAGATCGTCGAGCAGATCAAGCGCATGGGCGCGTCGCTCGACTGGACCCGCGAGCGGTTCACGATGGATGAGGGCCTCTCGCGAGCCGTGCGGGTCGCGTTCGTGCGGCTGTACGAAGCGGGCCTGATCTACCGCGGTGAGCGCCTCGTGAACTGGTGCCCCACCGACCGCACGGGTTTGAGTGACTCCGAGGTCGAGCACGACGAGGTCGACGGCGAGCTCGTGACGTTCCGCTACCCGCTCTCGGACGGGTCGGGGATGATCGAGGTCGCCACGACGCGTGTCGAGACGATGCTCGGCGACACCGGCATCGCGGTGCATCCCAGCGACGAGCGATTCGCGGCGCTCGTCGGGAAGACGGTCACGCATCCCTTCGACGGGCGCGAGATCCCGATCGTGGCCGACCACCACGTCGACAAGGAGTTCGGGACCGGCGCGGTCAAGGTCACGCCCGCCCACGACCAGAACGACTTCGACATCGCGCAGCGCACGGGATTGCCCCTGATCAACATCCTGCACGCCGATGCCACCCTGAACGACACGGCCCCCGTTGAGTTCCGGGGCCTGGACCGGTATGCGGCCCGCAGCGCCGTACGCGACGCGATCGCAGCCAAGGGGCTGCTCGTCGCCGAGGAACGTCCGTACCGCCACGCCGTGGGGCACTGCTACCGGTGCCACTCCGAGATCGAGCCGTGGATCGCCGGACTCCAGTGGTTCGTCAAGGTCGGCGAGCTCACCGGTCCCGCGAAGGAGGCAGCGCTCGATGGCCGCGTGGTCTTCGCCCCCGAGCGCTGGCAACGGTCGTACACGGCGTGGCTGGACAACCTGCGCGACTGGAACATCTCGCGCCAGCTCTGGTGGGGCCATCGGATCCCCGCCTGGTACTGCCCCGACGGCCACGTGACGGTGGCGATCGCGGACCCGGCCGCATGCGAGGACTGCGGCAGCGGCGAGCTCCGCCAGGACGATGACGTGCTCGACACGTGGTTCTCGTCGCAATTGTGGCCCTACTCGACGCTCGGCTGGCCCGACGAGACCGACGACCTGCGCGCGTTCTACCCGAACGCGGTGCTCGTGACGGGGTACGAGATCCTCTACCTCTGGGTCGCCCGCATGATCATGTCCGGTCTGTTCCTGGTGGGCGACGTGCCGTTCCGCGCGGCCGTGATCCATGGGCTCGTACGTGACCAGCAGGGCCGCAAGATGTCGAAGTCGCTCGGCAACGTGATCGACCCCATCGAGATGATCGATCGGTACGGCGCCGATGCGCTGCGGTTCTCGCTCGCCAGGGCGGCCACCGGCGGGCAGCAGGACCTCCCGCTCTCGGAGGATGCGATCGAGGCGGGCAGGAACTTCGCGAACAAGCTGTGGAATGCCTCGCGCCTGGTGCTGCGCGCCTATATGGGCGGCGTGCCCGCGCTGCCGCCCGCCGAGCGGCTGACCTTGGCCGAGCGATGGCTCCTTTCGCGGCACGAGACGTGTCTAGCGGATGTCGACGCGGCCCTCGACGAGTACCGCTTCGCCGACGCGGCGCAGGCGCTCTACCGTTTCGTCTGGTCGGAGCTCTGCGACTGGGGGCTCGAGCTCGAGAAGGGCCGCCTGGACGCCGGAGGGCAAGAAGCCGAGGACGCCACGCAGCTCCTCGCATGGATGCTCGAGCGAACGCTCCGCCTGCTGCACCCCATCGTGCCGTTCGTGACCGAGGAGATCTGGCAGCGGTTCGGGCTGCCCGAGCCCGAGTCTCTGTCGCTCGCGTCGTGGCCCGAGGCGATCGAGGCGCATCGCGACCCGGCCGCCGAGACGGCGCTCGGCGCTGTCCAGGAGATCGTGACCGCGATCCGCCAGTTCCGCTCGAAGCACGGGATCTCTCCCAAGGACCGGTTCGGGGCGACGGCCGGGGTAAGCGCCGACCTCGCCGAGGTCGTCGGGTCGCAGGCCGACGCGGCGCTGCGTCTGGCCGGCGTCACGCTCGACGTGGTCGACGTGGGACACGAGAAGACCGCCGCGACGACGCGCATCGCCCTCACCCAGGGATGGGTCGAGCTTTCCGCGGACCTGTTCGATGCCGCGGCCGAGCGCGACCGCCTGTCGAAGCAGCGCGGCGAGATCGACGGAACCCTGGCCAAGACCGCGAAGAAGCTCGCGAACGAGGGGTTCCTGGCGAAGGCCGCGCCCGAGGTCGTGAACCAGGAGCGCGAGAAGCACGACCGGCTCGTGATGCAGTTGGCCGAGATCGACGCGCAGCTCGCCGAGCTGGGCTGAGGCCGGCGTGCGCTACGACGAGGCCCTCGCCGAGCTGGATGGGCGCCGCGAGACGCGGATGCTGCCCGACCTCTCCCGGATCCTTCGGCTTGCCACCCTCTTGGACGACCCCCAGCTCACCTACCCGTCGATCCATGTGACCGGAACGAACGGCAAGGGCACGGTGGCGAGGGTGGCTTCGGCGATCGCGTGCGCACACGGGCTCACGACGGGCCTCTACATCTCGCCGCACCTGCTCGAGGTGACGGAGCGGCTCTCGATCTGCGGTGAGGACGCCTCGAGCGCCGAATTCGCCGCGGAGTACGAGCATCTGCTGCCCTTCCTGCAGCTCGTCGATGGCGAGAGCGATGAGCGCGTGACCTACTTCGAGGCGCTCACCGCGCTCGCCTACCTGTGGTTCGCGGACCGGCCGGTGCAGCTCGGTGTGTTCGAGGTGGGCATGGGAGGTCGCTGGGATGCCACCAACCTCATCGAGGGCGACGTCGCCGTGCTCGCACCGATCGCGCTCGATCATCCTGAGTTGGGCGCCACCGTCAACGAGGTGGCCGGCGAGAAGTCGGGGATCATCAAGCCGGGGAAGGTGGCCGTGAGCCGTGAGCAGGAACCCGAGGCGCTCGAGGTGATCGAGGCCCGGTGCGCAGAGGTCGGCGCGGACCTCAAGCTCGAGTTCCGCGATTGGGAGCTCGACGACCGGCTGACGGGCGTGGGCGGCCAGTCGCTCCGGGTGCGCGGGCTGTTCGCTACGTACGACGAGCTGTTCCTGCCGATGTTCGGCGAGCACGCGGCGCGAAACGCAGCAGCCGCGATCGTGGCGTTCGAGGCGCTGGTCCACGAGCCGCTCGGCGCGGAGACCACCCGGGAAGCGCTCGCGGGCGTGCGCTGGCCGGGGCGCATGGAGGTGGCCGCACGACAGCCGACGATCATGCTCGACGGCGCGCACAATCCCGCCGCCGCCGAGGCGCTCGCCGCGGCCCTTCGAGAGTTCTTCACTTGGGATCGGCTGCATCTCGTGATCTCGGTCAGCGGGAACAAGGACCTGGGGGGCATCGTGGCCGAGCTGGCGGCCATCACCGACGTGGTGTACGCGGCGCGTAACGAGCACGAACGGAGCGGCGACGCGGCGCCGATCGCCGAACGCTTCGTCGCGGCCGGCACGCCGGCGACCGTGTATCCGGGCGTCGCGGCGGCGCTCGACGCAGCGCGCGCGGCCGCTCGCGAGGGCGATCTCATCCTCGTAACCGGCTCTCTGTACACTGTCGCGGACGCCCGCCGGGCGCTCGGCCAACCCTTGGGAGATCAGTAAGCCATGGCGATCGAATCCACCCTGCTTATCGTGAAGCCCGACGGCGTTCGGCGTGGGCTGGTGGGCGAGACGCTGCGGCGCGTCGAGGACAAGGGTCTCGCGATCGAGGCGATGAAGCTCTTCATGATCCCCCGCGCGATCGCCGAGGAGCACTACGCAGAACACCGCGACAAGCCCTTCTTCGGGGAGCTGGTGGACTTCATCACCGGCGGCCCGGTCGTGGTCGCCAAGATCACCGGCGAGGACGCCATCACGTGCTGGCGCACGCTCATGGGGCCGACGAACCCCGTGGAGGCACCGCCGGGTTCGATCCGCGGTGACTTCGCCACGATGATCGGGGAGAACATCGCGCACGGCAGCGACTCTCCGGAGTCGGCGGCGCGAGAGCTGGCCCTCTTCTTCGGGGAGTAGACGCCGCCGATGCCCGGGCTCGAGGAGGCGTTCGAGCGTATCGGGGAGGCCGTCGAGCACCACCTCCCGCAGACCCACGCCGCGGGGTTCGCGCTCGCGGTCACCGACGCCGAGGACGTGCTCGGTATCGTGGTACGCGGGCTCGCCGACGTGGCGGCCAGCACCCCCGTGCGCCCCGAGACGCGGTTCCAGATCGGCTCGATCTCGAAGTCGTTCGCGGGGATCGTCGCGGTGCAGGAGGCCGAGGCCGGCCGCCTGGATCTGGACGTCAGCATCAACCAGGTGCTCCCGTGGCTCGAGCTCGCCGAGCCGTTCGGACCGATCACGTTGCATC
This sequence comes from Actinomycetota bacterium, assembly GCA_039933515.1. Lineage (GTDB taxonomy): Bacteria > Actinomycetota > UBA4738 > UBA4738 > HRBIN12 > JAOUEA01. The sequence continues at coordinate 6,877 of JBDTNY010000125.1, read as the reverse complement.
ACCTGATGACGCACACCGGCGGCCTGCCGATCGGCACCGAGGAGGCGCCGACCGGTGCCGGCGCGCTCGCGCTGCTCGGCACGCTCGAGCCGGCGACCCCTCCGGGGGAGCGCTTCTGGTACTCCAACGACGGATGGAAGCTCGTGGGCGCGGCCCTCGAGCGCGTAACGGGCACGCCGATCCCCGACCTGCTGCGCGAGCGGATCCTGGCGCCCCTCGGGATGGCGTCGTCGGAGGCCGCGATCACGAACGCGTCGCGACTGAACCTGGCGGTGGGCTATGAGCCGGTGTTCGACGATCGCCCGGCGCACCTCGGGCACCCCCTCGGGGCCGCCCGGTGGATCGTGAGCGATACCGCCGACGGTTCGATCGTCTCGAACGTGATCGACATGAGCGCGTACGCCCGGATGCTGCTGGGCCGAGGCCGCACGCTCGTGGGCGGACGCGAGACCACGATCCTGTCGCCCGAGGCGTTCCAGCGCTTGGTGGAGCCCCGGGTGCTCATGGAGGAGCCGGGCGTCCATCCGGACGAACGCTACGGCTACGGATTGTGGAGCTTCGAGCGCGACGGACGCACGTTCGTGGCGCATTCCGGGGGGATGGTCGGGTACACCGCGCTCTTGATGGTCGACGTCGACACCGGCATCGCGGCGATCGCCCTCCAGAACGGCGGCGGCGACAAGAAGCCCGTCGTCAGCTACGCGCTCGATGCGGTGCGCGCCGCGCTCCGCGGGGACCCCGTCGTGCCCATGGTGCATCCGCCGGCACCCACCGCGATCGCGAACGCGGTCGCGCTCGCGGGCACCTACGTGGGGGACCGTGAGATCGAGCTCGTGGCGACCGATGCGGGCCTGCGGCTACGTGACGGCGCGATCGGCGTCGAGCTCGAACGCTGGCCTGACCGCGATGACGTGTTCCTCGTACCGCATCCCGCGCGCGACCGCTTCCTGCTGCGGGTCCTCAGGGACGACGCCGGCGACGTCATCGAGCTCGTCCACGGTCCCGACCGGTTCGCGCCGGCCGGCCGCTCGCTCAGAGGAGCTGCGCCGCTTCCCACCGGTTGGAGCGGACGAGCTGGGCTCTACCGCAGCAACAACCCCTGGGCTCCCACGCTGCGGATCTTCGATCGAGCCGGCGAGCCGTGGGCCTTGTCTCCGGCGGACGGCATCGAGGAGCGCCTGACCCTGCTCGACGACGGGAGCTTCGCGTTGGGGGAGCCGCACACGCCGCAGCGACTGCGGTTCTCCGATGATCAAGAGGGGGTCACGACCACGGTGACCTTCAACGGCGGGCGTTGGTACCGGGCGTCCGACGCCTAGGGCGTCGGGCTCGCCTCGGCGCTCGCGACGTTTGTGCCGGAGCCCGCGACGGCCTCGTCGGCCCACGCGATCACCCGCACGAGCAACTCGGGATGCCCGTTGAAGACCCCGCTGCCATGACCGCTGCCGCTCACGATCACGACTGCGACCCCCGCCGCGTCGGCGATGTCACGTGCCTCGCTTGCGTAGGGCTCGTTGTCCTCGGCCGCGGCCACGAACGCGGCGATGTCGTCGGGCATCGCGTGCGCCGCGTCGAGGGCGTCGTACGCGGTGGCCGGCGCCGAGAGGCTCACGACCGCGTCTGCGCGGAGCGGCGCCGCCATCGCGAGCGATAGTCCCGCCCCCATCGAGCCGCCGACCAGCACGACGGCGCGCGTGCCGGTCTCCCGGGCGTGGTCGACCACGGCGGTCAACGCCTCCTCGCGGTCCCGGCCGTTCGTGCCGGTCGACTCGCCCACGCCCGGTGCGTCGTAGGCGATCACGCGCCATCCGTCGGCCGCGAACGCCTCGGCGACCGGGTAGAAGTCCTCCTTCGTGCCAGTGGCGCCGTGGGACAGGACCGCGACCTTCGGGCCGCCGCCGAGCTCGATCGCGTCGAGGTCGATCCCGGTCGAGGTCGTGATCGTGATGCGGGTCGAGCCCTCGGGCGGCGCGGCCGCCCCGCAGCCGGAGAGGGCGAGGGCCAGTGCCGTGGCGAGCGCGAGGGCGTGAGGGATGCGGCGCATCGCCGGATGCTAGCCCGAGGGCGCGCGGTGCGCGGGTCCGACACCGGAACGCCACACGAGCACCGCGTCGGCGCTAGATCTTTCGGAAGGCCACGCAGGCGTTCTGACCGCCGAACCCGAAGGAGTTCGACAGCGCGAGCGTGACGTCCAGCTCGCGCGCGTCGTTCGGCGTCACGTTCAGGTCGCAGTCGGGGTCGCTCGTCTCGTAGTGGATCGTAGGCGGTATCACGCCGTGCGTGATCGCCAGCGCGCACGCGGCGCCTTCGACCGCCCCCGCGGCGCCGAGCATGTGACCGGTCATCGACTTCGTGGATGAGACCGCAACCGAATGCGCAGTCTCGTCGCCCAGAGCACCCTTGATCGCGGCGGTCTCCGCCGCATCGTTCAGTGGTGTCGACGTGCCATGCGCGTTCACGTAGGACACGGCCGCCGGCTCCTCGCCCGCGTCCGCGAGCGCCCAACGCATCGCGAGGGTCGCACCCGAGCCCTTGGGGTCCGGCGCGGTGATGTGGTGGGCGTCGTCGGAGGCGCCGTAGCCCGCGACCTCGGCGTAGACGCGCGCCCCCCGCGCGGTGGCGTGCTCCTCGCTCTCCAGGATCAGTGCGCACCCACCCTCGCTTAGCACGAAGCCGTTGCGGCCGGCGTCGAAGGGACGCGAGGCGGTCTCGGGATCCGGGTTCTTCGTGAGGGCGGTCATCTGGGCGAAGGCGGCCACCGTCAGGGGGATCGTGGCGGCCTCGGATCCTCCCGCCACGCACAGGTCGAGGTAGCCGTCGCGGATCAACCGCATGCCCTCACCGATCGCGTGGTTCGACGACGCGCACGCCGACACCGTGCAGTAGTTCGGTCCCGTGAGCCCGAACCGCATCGCGATGTGCCCGGCTCCGGCGTTCGCCATCAGCATCGGCACCATGAACGGGGAGACCCGTCCGGGACCCTTCTCGAGCAGCACGCTGTGCTGGTTCAGCAGGGTCTGCACGCCGCCGATCCCGGTGGCGTAGATGGCGCCGCCACGCTCCGAGGTCACCTCGGGGTTGCCTGCGTCCTCCCAGGCCAGCTGCGCCGAGGCGATCGCGTACTGCGCGAACGGGTCGGTGCGTCGCGCCTCCTTGACGTCGAGGAAGTCGGTCGGCACGAAGTCCTGGACCTCGCCGGCCACGCTTACGGGAAGGTCCGAGTGGTCGAACCGGCTGATCTCGCGCACGCCGTTACGACCGGTGCGCAGCCCATCCCAGAATGCTCCGACCCCGATGCCGATCGGGGTGACCGGTCCGATCCCGGTGATGACGACCTTTCGGCGTTCGCGCAACGCGATCCTTTCGGGCAGACGGGAGTGGCGTCAGCCGAGCTTGGTGGCGACGAGGTCGATGGCCTGGCCGACGGTCTTGACCGACTCCATCTCCTCCTCGGGGATCTCGATGCTCCACTCTTCCTCGAGGGCCAGGACGGCCTCCACGAGATCGAGCGAGTCGGCGTTGAGGTCCTCGGCGAAGCGCGCGTCGGGCACCACCTGCGCGATGTCCACGGCGAGCTGCTCGGCCAGCACCTTCTTGACGCGGGCTTCGATATCCGAACGATCGGTCATCTGTCCGTTCCTCCTGTGGTCCCATGCGGTCCGCCACAGGCTAGTGGCCGGACCCCCGACACGACTACGCCGTGAGACCCCCGTCGATCGGGATCACGGCGCCGTTCACGTACGACGACTCATCCGACATCAAGAACCGCACCACGCAGGAGACCTCGGCGAGCGAAGCCGTGCGTCCGAGCGGGGTCTGGTCCAGGTAGAACGCTCGCGCCCGCTCGTCGAGGTACGAGGTCATCTCGGTGTCCACCAGGCCGGGACAGATCGCGTTCACCGTGACGCCCTTGGCGCCGACCTCCCGAGCCAGCGATCTGGTGAGACCTATCAGCGCGGTCTTCGACGCCGCGTAGACCGTCTGCCCCGGGTTCCCACGCAGGGCCACCGCGCTCGACACGTTCACGATCCGGCCCCACTTCTCGCGGAGCATGCCGCGGACCGCGGCCTGCGAGCACATGAACGCGCCCTTGATGTTGGTCGCCATGACCTTGTCGTAGGTGTCCATCGAGTACTTAAGCAGCAGGCCGTCCTGGCTGAACCCCGCGTTGTTCACGAGCCCCGTGACGTTGCCGACCTCGTCGGTCACCCGGCGGAAGCCCTCCTGGACGCTCGCCTGGTCCGTGGTGTCGAGGTAGACCGTCATGCCGGGGGCCCCGGCGGCCCCGAGCTCGGCCAGGGTGTCCTTGGCGGCGGTTTCATCACTGCGGTACCCGACGGCAACGGTCCACCCCGCCCGCGCCAGCTCCACGGCGCATGCACGACCGATGCCACGGGTGGCGCCAGTGACGACCGCCACGCGCGAGCTCACGACGCGGGCTCCGCCATCGTCCACCGGACGAGGGTCGCGCCCCAGGTGAGCCCGGCGCCGAACGAGGTGAACAGCACGAGGTCTCCCTGGTGGATCCTGCCCGCGCGCCACGCCCGGTCGAGCGCGATCGGGATCGAGGCCGCGCTCGTGTTGCCTACCTCGGCGACGTCCACCACGGCCTTCGCGGGGTCGATCCCGAGCCGGTCGACGACCGCTTGCATGATCCGCGCGTTCGCCTGATGGGGGATCAAGACGTCGACGTCCTCGATCGAATGATCCGACTTCTCCAAGAGCTCACGGCAGGCCGCGGCCATCTCGGTGACGGCCCGCTTGAAGACCTCACGGCCGTTCGGCATCTTCACGTAGTGGTCGTGCGCCTCGACCGTGTCGTGCGAGGCCGGCAGACGCGTTCCGCCGCCGGGCATCCACAGGATCTCAGCCGCGGTGCCGTCGGCGCCGAGCACGGTGCCCTCGATGCCGGGCGTGTCCGATGCCCGAACGATCGCCGCACCCGCGCCGTCGCCGAACAGGATGCACGTCCCGCGGTCGGCCAGGTCGATGATCCGGCTGAATATCTCGGCCCCGACCACCAGGACGTTGTCGGCCATGCCCGCCTGGATGAAGGCCGTCGCGGTCGACAATCCGTACGAGAACCCCGAGCACGCCGCGTTCACGTCGAATGAGGGGCAGGTCAAGCCGAGCTTGCGCTGCATCCACACCGCCGTCGCCGGGAAGGGCGTGTCGCCGGTGATCGTGGCGCACACGATCATGTCCAGCTGCTCGGGCGGGATCCCGGCGGACTCGAGGGCGTGGCGCGCGGCCTCGACTCCAAGGTCGGAGGTCTGCACGTCGTCGCCGGCGAAGTGACGGGCCTCGATCCCAGTGCGGTCGCGGATCCACTCGTCGTTCGTGTCCACGAACGACTCGAACCAGCTGTTGGGCACGAGCCGGGGCGGGAGCGCGGAGCCCACGCCGGCGATGGTGGCGAACCGGGTCACGGCGCCGAGGATATCGGACCCACGACGGGCATGCAGGAAGCGGACCAGCGGCGACGGCCGGGCATCAGCCTCCCTCGAGTGCGGCGACCGCGCCGGCGGGCGAGCCCACTGCCGCCGCCGTCGCGTCCGGCACGGTGCGCTTCGCGAGCTTCGTGAGCACCTCGCCCGGTCCGGCCTCGAGGAACCGCGTTGCGCCCGAGGCCGCGAGCGCGCGGACCCCCGCCTCCCAGCGAACGGGGGACACGACCTGGACGCCCACGAGCTCGCGGAGCTCGGCGGCGTCGGTCACGAGCGCTCCGGAGACGTTCTCGGCGACGGGGAAGCGGGGCGCTCGCACCTCGATGCGGGCCAGGACCTCCAGGATCGGCTCGACCGCGGGACGCATCAGCTCGCTGTGGAACGCGCCTGCGACGGAGAGTCGGATCGCGCGGATCTTCCGGCCCTTCGCGAACGCCTCGGCGCGCTCGATCGCAGCGAGGGTTCCGCTTATCACGACCTGGACGGGCGAGTTCTGATTCGCGACGACGAGCTCGTCCCCTTCGCGTGCTACGTCGCAGAGCGCCTGTGCGTCGACGGTGCCCACGCCCAGGAGCGCGCACATCGTGCCGGGCCGGTCCTCGCCAGCGCGCTGCATCGCCTCCCCGCGCACGACCACGATCTCCAAGGCGTCGGCCAGGTCGATCGCGCCGGCCGCCACGAGCGCGGCGAACTCGCCCAGCGAATGCCCGGCCACCCCGGCGAGCGGCAGATCGGGACCGCCGAGCCCCTCGGCCTCGAGCACCCGGAACGCCGCCACGTCGCACGCCAAGAGCGCCGGCTGGACGAACGCCGTGGTCGCGAGCGCGGCCTCGTCGTGGCAGCCGGCGACCAGATCCCGCCCCATCGCGGCCGACGCCTCCTCGAGCACCGCCCTCGATGCCGGATGCGCGACCCACGGATCGGCCATCCCTTCGAACTGCGACCCCTGCCCGGGCAGCACCACCGCGAACGACACCTTGCACCCCTCTCGTGGACCGAGCCCGCAGCCTACCGGGAGGCCGCCGGGGTTGTGACGGGGCGGTGGTTTCGCCCTCGTGGAGTTGCCAGGTATGCCGCCTCTCCTGTTAGATGAACGAGAATCCCATGGCCGAACGGGTTCAGCGATCCTCTTCCCCCACGTCCAGACCTTCCCAGGGGACGGAGGGGGTACTCGGGTTCCTTGGTCGCGACATGGCCGTCGACCTCGGCACCGCGAACACGCTCGTCTATGTGCGTGGCCGCGGCGTCGTGCTCAACGAGCCATCAGTCGTCGCGATCAACACCCTTACCGGAGCTATCCTTGCCGTGGGTTCGGAGGCGAAGCGGATGATCGGGCGGACGCCGTCCCACATCCAGGCCGTGCGGCCTTTGAAGGACGGCGTGATCGCCGACTTCGACGTCACCGAGAAGATGCTTCGCTACTTCATCCA
>JBDTNY010000124.1:0-35387 GCA_039933515.1 Actinomycetota bacterium | reverse complement strand
GTGGAGGACCGCGCTGACGGGGAGCGGCAAGATCGTGCTCGCGGGCTGGAGCGATGATGGGGTCGGGGGGGATGGGCGGTCCGCCGCCGCGCGATTGCTTCCCGACGGCCGACTGGACCGGTCGTTCCACGGCGACGGGACCTGGGTGAAGGATCTCTCGCCCGACAACAACGACTACGTGGTCGGCCTCGACCTCACCGAGGACGACGAGATCCTGCTCGGTGTGGACCTGTTCTCGAACGGGTCGTACGACCCCCACGTCGTGCAGCTGACGCGGTCGGGCGGCTTCGACCAACGGTTCGGCGGTGGTGACGGGATGTCTTCGAACTGGGCCGACGGATACCGGTTGGTGGACGTCGCCATCCGCAGCGACGGGCAGATCGCCGGAACCCTCGATGGCACGAACATCGCGTCGTTCCGTCTCGGTCCTCGGGGGAAGCCCGACGTCTCCTACGGTACGGGCGGTGTCGTCTTCACGTCGACTCCGCTGACCGCTGAGGCGATGTACTTGGACGGGCAGGAACGACCGGTGATCACTGGCTCGTCGGGTGGGGATCCCGAGGTGATCCGACTCCGATCGTGACGGTGACGATCGTCACCTTCGAGCAGGGGCCGTGACCGGCCCCGAGTCGGAGGAGGCTCGAAGCTTCTATGTGTATCGCCTACGCGAGCCCGCGAGCTTCTAGTGTTTGCGCATGCCAAAGGCGTAAAGGGGCCCGCATGGCTTTGTGCGAAATCTCGAGGTACCGATGAGGACGCTGTCAAGATTCGTTGTGGACTATCGATCGCCGGGGCTGACACCGATAGATTGATCCGGGAGTTGAACGATTTCCATCGATGGGCCGATTAGAGAAGGCCGGGCTGAGGATTTCCCGTGGCCTTCGGTACACTCCCTCTCGTTCCTGACCTGCGGAAACGAGGCTTCTACCTATGTCACGAGTCATCCTGATTGCCTGGGACGGCGCCGACTGGCGCATCCTCGACCCCCTGCTCGAGCAGGGCGCGCTGCCGAACCTGCAGGCGCTCATCGACCGGGGGCAGAAGGACGTCCTGCGTTCCACCGTCCCGACGCATAGCTGGTCGGCCTGGCCGTCCTTCCTCACGGGCGTCGACCCGGTGGACCACGGGATCTACGACATCCTCGAGACCGTGCCGGGCACCCACAAGCAGTACCCGGTCACCTACAAGTCGATCAAGGCTCGCACGTTCCTCGACGACCTCACCGCCGCGGGCAAGAAGCAGCTCCTGCTCGACGTGCCGCTTACTTTCCCCGCGCCCCAGCCGTTCGACGGGAACCTGCTGGCCGGCGGCGTCCTCCCGAAGGGGCGCACGTTCACCTCGCCGACCGACCTCCCCGACACGCTTGCCAAGGCGAACCTGGAGTGGCCGATCAACGGCATGTCGTGGACCACGTACCACAACAAGCCCGACGCCTATCTCGACGAGGCCTTCGAGGTCACGAAGAAGCGGATCGACGTCTCCGAGTTCCTGATGAAGGAGACCGACTGGGACCTGATGGCCAGCGTCTGGGTCTCGATCGACCGCACTCAGCACTGCCTGTCGAGCCACATCGCGCCCGATCACCCCGACTACGCGAAGAACAAGGACACGCGCATCGGGAACAAGGTCGCCGACATCTTCCGGCAGGCCGACGACGCGATCGGCCGGTTCGTCGCGAACACTCGGCCCGACGACATCATCCTGTTCATCAGCGACCACGGCTTCCAGTCGTGCACGCGCACGATCAATATGGACCGCCTGTTGCACGAGATGGGGTACCTGGACTTCAGCGCCTCCAACGTGGTGTTCGGGCCGATGCAGTGGGGGCCCGTCCGCCAGGTCGCGCGCAAGGTCTATGACACGCTCGGCCTGCACGGCAAGGTCGCCCTGCCGCAGTCGATCAACTGGTCCAAGACCAAGGCGTTCACCTCGATCCGCTCCACCGGTGAGGGCGTCACGATCAACCTCGCCGGCCGCGAGATCGACGGCGTCGTCGACCCCGGCGACTACGAGAAGGTTCGCGGCGAGGTCATGGACCGGCTCGCGAACTTCGTCGACCCCAAGACCGGCAAGAAACCGGTCAAGGAGATCTACAAGCGCGAGGACATCTTCAAGGGGAAGTACGCCGACACGTCGCCCGACATCTTGATGGTGCCGGCCGAGGGCTACTCCCTGGCGCACGCGAAGGCCGCCTACGAGGATGCCGACTGGGTGAGCGGCGACCATCGTATCGAGGGCACGATCGTGGCCGTCGGCCCGAACGTGAAGCCGTTCGAGCAGCCGCCCGCGCTGATCGACATGGCCCCCACGATCGTGGCCGCGCTCGACACGCCCACGGCGGTCAAGCCCACCGGCCGCGTCCTCACCGAGATCGTCGGCTCCGGCGCGACGCTCACCGAGCGCGAAGCCACGGAGGTCAGCTCCGCCGGTTCCGGCATCCCCGGGATGGGCAACGAGGGCCAGGTCACCGACACCGAGGCCGATGAGATGGAAGAGCACCTCCGGGGCCTCGGCTACATCGAGTAGCGCCTCATCCCTGAGCGCGCCAGTACGCGACCGAAGCCACCGGACGGCGGGCGAGTTCGTTGCCGGCGGCGTCACGCGCGATCAAGAAGCCCGGCGTCATCGCGAGATCGTCGCGTCGCGCGCCGGGGAGCAGGTAGCGATAGTTGCCGTCGGCGTCGAGCGGCACGTGGACGACGGTCTCGTCGGGATACTTGAGGTCGAGCGACCTGGCGCCCGACACGTTGACGCTGCCCTCGATGCCCAGCACCAGCGTGTAGTCGCGATGGGTCGAGATCGTCGAGACGAAGATCGGCTCCTTCGCGTCGCGCACCTCGGGATCAGCGAAGTCGGTGGCCGGTACGTTGGCGGTCGCGAGTTGCGTCCCATCGGCCCCCCACGCTACGAGCGCAAAGCCGTGGCGGTGCGCCGACGTGAGGTGATCGGCCGGCACCGCGAACACGTAGTAGCCGCCCGCCTCCAGCGTCAAGGCCTGACGGACACCGTCCTCGTACACACTCTCGAGCGACGTCGCGCCGGGGGCATTCACCCGGCCACCGACGACGATCGGCGAATCGAACGTGATCGGATCGACGAAGGGCACGGTCACCGAGATGGGCATCGCGTCGAGCTCGCTCTGCCTCGCGCACACGGCGCCCGCCGGCCGCCCGTCGAGATCCACGATCTCGGTGCAGGCGCCACCGACGGCGAGCGCCGCTGCGTACAGCTGTGCGCCGTCTGCCGATGCCACCAACCGGGCGTTCCGCGTATCCGGGTCGAACCGCAGATCCGCCGGCATGCCTTGGTCGACGCCCGCGAGATCGTGTCGCACTCCCTCGGGGGCGGGCCTGCCCAAGAGCGCACCGGCTCCCGCGACACCCGCGCCCACGATCAACAGCGCGGCCGCGAGCATCAGGGGACGGGCGCGCCGCGCGCGGGGAGCGGTCACGCTCTCCACGGGCGGTCCTTCGGCCTCGAGGATCTTCCTGATGACCGCGGCGGCCTCCGGGCTCCGGGCCCAACCGGACGCGGTGCCGACCTCGAGCGGGTCGGCATGTCCGAGCCACTGGATCGTCGCGTCGTCGGGGCGTCGTTCGCTGAACGGGGTCATCGTGCCTCCTGCGTAGGGGTGGTCGGGTCTGCGGACAGCACATCCTTCAGCGGACCGCGCAATCGACGTCGGGCCCGGTGCATGCGCACGGCGATCGCTCGCCGGGAACACCCGAGCACCTCGGCCGCTTCGGTGGGGCTCAGGCCCTCCCATGCCACGAGCTCCATCGCCTCCCGCTCGGCGGTCGGCAGGGACGCGAGCGCGGCGCGCGCCGCCAGATCCAGGTCGATGCCCGCGGTGCGGTCGTCCGAGGCGGGCGGTTCCTGCGCGAGTCGGAGTGTCAGCGCCTGTCGGCGGATGGCCGTCCGCCGGCCGTTCGACAGGGTTCGGCGCGCCGTGCCGAGCAGCCAGGGGAGCGCGGACTCGGGCACCACGTCGATCCTGCGCCAGGCCACCGTGAACGTCTCGGCCACGATCTCCTGGGCCGTGTCCGGATCGCTCCGGCGGAGGGCGTAGGCGAGCACCGCGTCGGCGTGCTCATGGAACAACGTCTCGAACCGCACCTGGTCCTCCGAGGGCGCGGACGGGCGGTGCACGTTCGCCTTCACGTCTCGTGGCCTGGGCGTGCTCACACCCTGTTCGATGTCCATCATCCACGAGATGGTTACATGCTCGGCTTCCCGACGCGGGTCAACCCAACGCCGGTTGACGTCCAAGTCCGGGTTTCGCGCTTCTGTCTTCGATCGGTTCGTTCCATCAGCAGGTAGGTCTCCATCCCGGCTCGAGAGCGCACCGCGCTCGGGGCGGTTGGAACCTGTAGAACCCTGAGTCATGGCGAGGATCTTGTTCGGGTTCGCGGGCGGCATCGGGCACTTGCTGCCGATGGCGCCCATCGCGCGCGCCGCCCAGGCGGCCGGGCACATCGTGGCTGTCGCCGGGCGCCCCCAGCACGCGGCGGAGGTCGAGGCGCTCGGGTTAGAAGCGATCCCGATCGGTTCAGATGCGGATGAGCCCGACGCGCGGACTCGGCTGCGCCGCCTGAGCCAGCGGCGCGAGGACCTAGTCCTGCGGGAGGGGTTCGCCCGGCGGATCGCCCGGGAACGCGTGACGGCGTTGCTGCCGCTCGCCGAGCGGTGGCGGCCCGACGTCCTCGTCTGCGATGAGGTGGACTGGGGCGGCATGCTCGCGGCCGAGCGGCTCGGGCTGCCGCACGCGAACGTGCTCGTGCTCGCAGCCGGTTCGTTCGCGCGCCGGTCCGTCGTGGCGGAACCGCTCGCCGAGCTCCGCGCCGATCTGGGCCTCGCGCCGGATCCTGAACTCGCGATGTTGGATCGCGATCTCATGCTCTCGCCGTTCCCGCCGAGCTTCCGCGACCCGGCGTCGCCGCTGCCGACGACCGCGCACGCGATCCGGCCGACGGGGATCGCCGAGGCGACCGACGCCGAGCGAGCGGCGTGGCGCGACGACCAGCGCGATGCGCCCGTCGTCTACGTCACGCTGGGGACCGTGTTCAACCTGGAGTCGGGCGACCTGTTCGAGCGCATCTTTGAGGGGCTCGGCGGTCTGCCCCTGCAGGTCGTGGCGACGGTCGGCAGGCAGCTCGACCCCGCGGCGCTCGCGGAGGTGCCCGACAACGTGCGCGTCGAGCGGTACGTCCCGCAGTCACTGCTGCTCCCGCGGTGCGACGCGGTCGTCTGCCACGGAGGCTCGGGGAGCGTGACCGGCGCGCTTCTCCACGGCCTGCCGATGGTGGTGCTCCCGATGGGCGCCGATCAGCCGATGAACGCCGCCCGGTGCGAGACGCTCGGGGTCGGTCGGACGCTCGACGCCCTGCATGCCACGCCCGCCGACATCGGGGGCGCTCTTGCCGCGGTGCTCCGGGATCCGACGTACCGTGACGCTGCCGTACGCATGCAGGCCGAGATCTCGTCGCTGCCCGATGCGGCGCACGCCGTGAGATTGCTCGAGGGTCTCCTGACCTGAGACACGCGAGAGCCGGGGCCGGCGAGCCCGGGCTCTTTCGCGCCACCGTTCGGCGGTGGCTGCCTACATCACGGCGAACGTCTCGTGGATCGTGATGCTGGAGCCCCCTGCGAGGACCGGACACCCCTTGGAGAGCGAAACGGCGTCGTCGAGTGAGTCGGCTTTCAGGATCGTGTAGCCGGAAGCGGAGCCGCCACCACCGTCGGAGACCGCGCCGTCGGTGGCGATCGTCCTGGACTGACCCGTGAACGGGTTACCGCCATCCTTGAGGGCGTCGCCGACGGACGCGAACCAGGCGTCCCATGCGGCCATGACCTGCTTCTGGGCCTCCTCGCCTTCGGGCATCGAACCGCCCTCATAGACCAGCACGTAGTCGGTCATCGTTCCTCCTCCTGCGCGGTGCTCCGATGGCCGCGCATCTACCCCAACGACGAACGCTACTCCCGATACTCGACACGCATTTCCGGATCCTTGCTTCGGGCGGCTGGCGCAGCGAACGCCGCGCCGCCTAGCATCACGATGCTCCCTGGTGCCGCTGGGACCGCTGCAGGCCCCCTTCGGGGGATTCCAGGCGTCGAGTGCGATGGTGCTGTGGTCGATCTTCACTCCGCTCGCCGCGCATCATGCGTCGCGGGTCCTCGTCGACCATGCCCCAGTCTTGCGGCCGACGATGGTCTTCAGCCCGACCGGGAGCCGCTCATCGCCGAACGCGTCGCCGGGCGTCGCGTCCACCCCGTGCTCCGCAAGCAACGCGGGCACCATCGAGACATCCACCATCACGTTGTCATGGCGTTCGTCGTCGCGGCGCCATGTGGTGCCGTCCTCGTTCCGCGTGAATGTCGCCATCTGACGCACGTAGCGGTCGGGCGACGGGACCGAGAACTCGGTGATGAGCGCCCAGTCTTCGCCGGTCCAACCTACCGGCCGTTGATCGAGGCGCGCAGCCGCCCACTCCAGGTCGCAGAGGTCGATCGCGAGGACGCCGCCGGGCCGGAGCGCGCGGGCGATCGCGACGAGCGCGCGGTCGACCTGGTCCGCCTCGTCGAGGTAGTTGAGCGCGTGACCCACCCCGACGATCGCGTCCGTCTCGGGGATCGGGTCGTCGGGCAGGGTGAGTCGTTGGATATCGGCACCCTCGCCTACATGGCCACGCGCGAGCTCGAGCATCGCCGAGGAGGCGTCCGTCGCGATCACTTGGTGTCCTGCCTCGACCAGATACCGGGTGAGCAGGCCGCTCCCGCAGCCGATCTCCAGCACCGTGCCGCCCCTCACTGGCTCGAGCAGCGAGAGGATCCCCGGCGCTGTGTCCTCGGCGTGGAAGGAGAAGCCGAGATGGTGGATACGGGCGAGGTCCGGGCGGTAGTAGGGCTGATCCATCCGGACATCCTCCCGCAGGGTGTGGGAGGCGTCAGCCTTCGAAGTGGTTCCCGCCGCGACGTCCGCCGGGAGGCAAGTTCGTCCTCGGCCTCGAACTCGGGCAGGACGAGCAGGGCCTCCTCGATCCGGTCCTACCACGCCGATGACGTCCACGCTCGATGGCCGATATCGCCGTTCTGTGAGAACGTCGCGCGCATGACCGACAACGCGATCCGCGTCGAGGGACTCCAGAAGCGGTTCGGCGATGTGGTGGCGCTCGGCGGCATCGACCTCGAGGTCCAGGAGGGAACGGTCTTCGGATTGCTGGGCCCCAACGGCGCCGGCAAGACCACCGCCGTCCGGGTGCTGGCCACGGTGCTCGCGCCCGACGCCGGGCGGGCCGAGGTGCTCGGGTTCGACGTCGTGACCCACGCCGACGCCGTGCGCCGCCGCATCGGGATGGCCGGCCAGTTCGCCGCCGTCGACGCGAACCTGACCGGTCGCGAGAACCTCGCGATGGTGGGCGTGCTCGGCCAGCTGCCCCGGTCCGCGATCGCGCCGCGGGCGGCCGAGCTCCTCGGGCGCTTCGGCCTGGATGACGCCGCCGACCGGCCTGTGCGGACGTACTCGGGGGGCATGCGGCGCCGGCTCGACATCGCGGCCTCGCTCGTGCAGCGGCCGCCGGTGCTCTTCCTCGACGAGCCAACCACGGGCCTCGACATCGCGAGCCGCAACGACCTGTGGGAGATGATCCGCGAGCTCGTGAACGAGGGAACCACGGTGCTGCTCACCACGCAGTACCTGGAAGAGGCCGACCAGCTGGCGGCGCGCGTGGCCGTGGTCGATGTCGGGCAGATCATCGCGAACGACACGCCTCAACGCCTGAAGGCGCAGCTGGGCAACACCGTGGTCGAGATGGGGTTCGGGGAGGCGGCCCTCGCCGAGCGCGCCCACAGGCTGATCGGGGACGGCGTCGCGGGCACCGTTGAGCGGGAGGGGAGCGTGATCCGCGTCTCGTCCGACCGTGGGCCGCACGTGCTGGTCGAGGTGCTGCGGCGCTTCGACGCCGACGGGATCGAACCGGCCTCGCTCTCGGTGCGCGAGCCGAGCCTGGACGACGTGTTCCTGAAGCTGACGGGGCATCACGCGGACCCGGTGGGCGACGAGCCGGCGGTCGTGGCCACGGGCGGGCGACGGGGACGACGCGGCTCGGGAGGTCCCGTATGAGCGCCCCCACGGTCGACGTGCCCGTCGACGCGCGCGACACGAAGATCCCCTTCGGCGTCGTTCGCGACACGCTCGCGGTGGCCCGGCGGAACCTGATCGCCTACCGGCGCGTGCCGCAGCTGCTCGTCTTCTCGACGATCCAGCCCGTGGTGTTCGTGCTGATGTTCCGATTCGTGTTCGGCGGCGCGATCACCGGCTTGCCCAGGGGCGTGTCGTACGTCGACTACCTGATGCCCGGGATCTTCGTGCAGACGGTGGTGTTCGGTGCGATCGCGACGGCGATCGGCCTGGCGACCGACATGAAGAGCGGGCTGATGGAACGGTTCCACGCGCTGCCGATGGCGCGCTCGGCGGTGCTCACGGGGCGCACCACCGCCGACCTTGCCCGCAACGTGTTCGTGGTGTCGCTGATGATGATCGTCGGTTCGCTCGTGGGATGGCGCGTCCACACGAACGTGGTGGCCTTGGTGGCCGCGGCAGGTCTCGTGCTGCTGTTCGGCTACGCGATGTCGTGGATCTTCGCGACGGTGGGCCTGGCGATGGGCGACCCGGAGACGGCGCAGGCGGCCGCGTTCCCGGTGCTTGCCCCGCTCGTGTTCGCGTCGTCGGCGTTCGTGCCGATCGACCGTATGCCCTCGTGGCTGCAGGTGTTCGCCGAGCACCAGCCGGTGTCGGCGAACGCCACGGCGATCCGCGCCCTCACCCTCGGGGGCCCGACCGCGGACCTGGTCGTCAAAGCTGTGGCGTGGGACCTCGGGATCTTCCTCGTGTTCGCGGCGATCGCGATCCGGCTGTACCGCCGCGCGGTCTGAGGCGAGTCGCGAGGCCCGACCCAGGTCGAAGTCGTCCTCGAGCCGCTTGACGTTCCTGCGGCCATCGCCGCGGGGCCGCTCGCGTCCGCGATACTGGTCCGACCGTGGGAACCCCTGATGACCCGCTCGAGATCGCCGCCTCGGAGGAGGCCGCCCTCCCGCAGCACGCGGACGAGGTCCGTGACCGCAAGACGATCCTGGCCGGAACGGGGCAGAACATCCTTGGGCTCGGCGTCTTCGTCGTGGCGAGCTTCGGGATGAACATCCTGATCGCGCGGACGTTCGGGAAGGGCTCTGCGGCGTTCGGGCAGATCACCCTGATCACCCAGCTCGCGTTCGTGGCGGGCGCCGCAACCCGGTTCGGCATGGACATGGCTGCCGTGCGCAGGGTCGCGATCGACGTGGGCAAGGGCGAGCCGGGCCGGGCCCGCGCGGTGGTGCGTATCGCGGTCGGCATCGCGGGCGCGGTCAGCGTCGCCGTCGCCGCGATCGTGTTCCTTGCGGCGGGATCGATCGGCGATCTGCTGAACGTGCCGGGCGCCTCGGTGCGCGCGGCGGCCTTCGGTCTGATCTTCGTCGCGATCGCGCAGGTCTATCTGGGCGGGTCGCGCGGCCTGAAGATCATGCGACACACGCTCTACGCGTACTGGATCGGGCAGTCGATCGGTTGGATCGTGATCACGCTCGCGCTGTGGGGGCTGATCGGCGAGACGGTGGCGGTCACCGCATGGGCGTACGCGCTCTCGTGGGTGGTCGCGACGATCGTCGCCTTCGTCTCGTGGCGGCGGGTCACCGCGCCGTTCCCGCAGATGCCTGCCGAGGCCGGAGAGGCGACCGCGCTCGCCCGGTACGGTGCGCCGCGTGCCCCCGCCGCCCTGCTCTCGCAGGCGCTGTTCTACACCGACCTCGCGGTGCTCTCGCACTTCCTGGGCAACGACCCGGAGGTGAGCGTGTACGCGGGCGCGATCCGGATCGCGCAGGCGCTCGTGCTGTTCCTCACGGCCGTCTCCTACATGTTCAGCCCCTTCGTGGCCGACCTGCACGAACGGGGCGAACGCGATCGCCTGAACGACCTGTTCAAGCAGATCACCCGCTGGACGCTCGCCGGCACGATCCCGTTGTTGCTGCTCTTCATGATCGCGCCGTCGTCGGTACTGCGGCTCTTCGGGGAGAGCTACGGCGCCGGGACCTCCTGGCTGCGGATCCTGCTGATCGGCCAGGCCGTGAACGTGAGCGTGGGGGCGGCAGGCTTCATTTTGATCATGGTCAAGCGCACGGGATGGGACCTCACCGTTTACGCGCTGTCGTTCTTGCTGGACCTGACCCTGGCGATCTCGCTGATCGGGGCGCTCGACATGGGTGCGACGGGGGCGGCGATCTCGCAGGCGAGCGCGCTCGTCGTGTCGAACGCGCTGCGGCTGTACCTGGTGTGGAGGTTCGTCCGGATCCAGCCCTACGACCGGTACTACGTGCGGCTGCTGATCCCGGCGACGGTCGGCACGGTCGCGATGCTCGCGGTGCACGCGCTCACCGATGGCCCGCATTGGGCGCTCGATCTGATGACGACGGGTGTGATCGGCGGCGCGGCCTACTACGTGACGCTCGTCTTCTTCGGGCTCACGCCCGGCGAGAAGGCGAGCGTGGTCAAGCTCGTCGGCAGGGCCCGCGGACGTCGGGGCACGCAGGTAGGGTGAGCCGATGGACGGGACTATCGCCGCACCGAACGAGCTGACCGACCCCAAGGGGTACCAGCGGCACCTGCTGGGGCTCCTGGGCGACGACGATCCCGCCGAGGTGCAGTCGGGAACGCCGGCCGCACTCCGTGCGCTGGTGGCGGGGGCCGGGGAGCGGTTGACCACTCGGCCCGCGCCCGACGAGTGGTCGGTGTACGGATGCCTCGCGCACATCGCCGACGCCGAGCTCGTGATGAGCGGCCGCTACCGGTTCGTCCTGGCGCACGACGAGCCGCCGCTGATCGGCTACGACCAGGATCTCTGGGTCGACCGCCTCCACGGCGAAGAGGGCGACGTCGGCGCGATGCTTGCCCTCTTCGATACGTTGCGCACCGCCAACGTCGCGCTCTGGCGCTCGACCACCGACGTCGACCGCGCGCGCGTCGGCCTGCACGCCGAACGCGGTCCGGAGAGCTACGACCTCGCGTTCCGGATGATCGCCGGGCACGACCGGTTCCACATCGCGCAGGCGAAGCGAGCGCTCGCCGCGGCACCTGCCTGATCCGAGCCCGCGTGGCCGGTCGATATGCAGCGACCCGTCAACCCTCGAGCGGCTCCCGATGCTCGGTGCGCCTCGACGCCAGCTCGTCCTCGGCGTCGAACTCGGGGATCACGATCAGGGCTTCGGCGATCCGGTCGTACCAGTCGGCCTGGCCCACCACGCGCCGCGCGCCTTCGAGCTCGTGCTGCACCTTGCGAAGCTCCAGCAACAGGTCGTCGCGACGGCGCTCGAGGATCGCGATCGTGGGGTCCGACCGCATCGGCAGCACGGGGGTAGACGGCATCGGGGGGGTGGTCCCGCTACCGACGGGCTCGCGCAACCCGAGCTGAGCGTCGACCCGGCGCTGGAGCCGGCGGCCGCGCAGGAACGCGAACGCCAACGCCCACAGCACGAGCGCGACGGAGACCGCGCCGATCAAGATCCAGATCCCGCCCGGGCTTCCCGGGGTCCCCACGGTGTTCCCGAAGACGACGATGGCGCGTCCGTCGGTGCCGGCGCTCTCGGCGATCGCGTCCGCGGCGACGACCGTCCATGCCATCGCCAGGGCGATGAACGACGCTCCGATCATGGCAACGGGTTCCTTCCTTCGGGGGAGGGCCAGATGTTCCGAAGTTCCGCCACGGGCGGCGGCCCCGTAGGCTCGCCCAGCAGCGTCGATGGGGCAATACGGTGAACGCCGCAGGCCGTTCGGCCGTGGTGCCTCGCACCGGTTCTGAGCCGTCGGAAGCCCTGGTCAGCCCCAGGCGTGGCCGAGGATCGCGGCCAGCAGCGCGGCCGCGCCCGGCTTGTCGAGCGGCTCGTTCCCGTTGCCGCACTTGGGTGACTGTACGCACGACGGACACCCGCGCGAGCACGGGCACTGGCGGACCGCCTCGAGCGTCGCTCGCAGCCACCGTTCGCTCGTCCGGGCGCCGCGCTCGGTGATGCCGGCCCCACCCGAGTAGCCGTCGTAGATGAAGATCGTCGTCATGCCGGTGTCGTCGTGCATCGGGGTCGACACGCCGCCGATGTCCCACCGGTCGCAGGTCGCGACCAGCGGCAAGAGTCCGATCGCCGCGTGCTCCGCGGCGTGGATCGCGCCCGGCAGATCCCGCGGACCGACCGCGGCCCGGACGAAGACCGTCGGCGGGATCGTCCACCAGACCGCCTTCGTCTCGAGGTGGACGGGCGGCAGCGGCAGCGGGATCTCGTCGACGATCTCGTTGGTGGACACGAGCTTCTTCACGTAGCTCACGACCTGGTTCGTCACCCGCACGGTGCCGAAGAACTGGCGCACATCTCCGATCGCGGTTTCCGCCTCGACCTCGCCCACCCCGACGTCCGTCACGTCTCGCGCCTGCGTATAGAAGTCGGGGTCGGCCTCGCTCACGGCGGCCACGCGGTCCACCAGGTTGAGCTCGCGCACCAGGTACTGCTCGCCTTGATGCAGGTATACGGCGCCCGGGTGCAGCGTGGCGTAGGCGCGGCGCTCGTCGGCGGTGCCCAGCAGCTCGCCGGTCTCGGCCACCACGATCGTGTAGACGTGTCCGCCGCCGGCGCGCACGTCGACCGCGCGGTGCGGCGACTCGGTGCCGCCGTCGTGCCACGCATCCCGGCGTTCGACGAGCTCGCCACGCTCGGTCATGCGCGCGACGGCCTGGCGCGCCGGCGGGCCGAAGAACGCGAGATCCGTGTCCCGGAGGGGTAGCTCCCGGGCGGCGCACCGCAGGTGGGGCTCCATCACGTAGGGGTTGGTCGGGTCGATAACGGCCGCCTCGGCGGGCTTGTCGAACAGGTCGTCGGGGTGATGCACCAGGTACTGGTCGAGCGGGTCGTCCTGGGCCACCAGGACCGCGAGCGCGTCCGTGTCACGGCGCCCCGCCCGCCCCGCCTGCTGCCACATCGAGGCGCGCGTGCCCGGATAGCCGACCAGCACCGCGGCGTCGAGGGTGCCGATGTCGATGCCGAGCTCCAGCGCGTTCGTCGAGGCCACGCCCAGCAACTCCCCGTCGGCGAGCTGCTGCTCGAGCTTCCGCCGGTCTTCCGCAAGATAGCCTGCACGGTAGGCCTTGATGCGCGTTCTGATCTGTGCGTCGCTCACCGCCCGGCGGGCGAACTCCGCGAGCAACTCTGCCGCGCGCCGCGAACGCGTGAACCCGATCGTGCGCACACCGTCCTCGACGAGGGCCCCCATGATCCGCGAGGCCTCGGTCAACGCGCTCCGGCGCTGACCGGTGTCCTCGTCCAGGATCGGCGGGTTCCACAACGCGAAGAGCTTCTCGCCGCGAGGGGACGCGTCGTCGACGATCTCGTCGACCTCGAGCCCGGTCAGGCGTGCCGCCAGCTCGCCGGGATTGCCCACCGTCGCGCTCGCGAGGCACCAGCGGGGGTCGCCTCCGTAGTGAGCCACTAACCGCCGCAGGCGCCGCAGGACCATGGCCACGTGCGATCCGAACACGCCGCGGCACACGTGCGCCTCGTCGATCACCACCAGCGACAGCCGGAAGAAGAAGTCGGCCCAGCGCGCGTGGTCGGGCAGCAGGGAAAGGTGCAGCATGTCGGGATTCGTCATCACGAGGTTCGCGTTCTTGCGGATCAGGGGCCGCTCTGCCTTGGGCGTATCGCCGTCGTAGGCCGCCGCCTTCATCTCGTGGATCTTCAACGAGCGCACGGCGCGAAGCTGGTCGCGCGCGAGCGCCTTCGTGGGGTACAGATAGAGCGCGGTGGCCTTCGGCATGGTGAGGGCGGCCTCGGCGAACGCCGCGTTGTACACGAGCGTCTTCCCGCTCGCGGTTCCGGTGGCCATGATCAGGTCACGGCCCGACCGCAGCGCCTCGAGCCCGCGCGCCTGGTGAGCGTAGAGCCCCTCGATGCCGAGCAGCCCGAGCCGCTGGATCAAGAGCTCGGGGAGATCGCCGGGGAACGGCTCGATCTCCGGCGCGCGCGCCGGGAGTTCGCGAACCCCCACGAGCGAGGCCGCCGCCTCGGGATCGGCGGTGAGGGCATCGAGGAACGTGCGGGGGTCCACGGGCCCAGGCTACCGGCACGCCGGGACGAGCTCAGGTCAACTCGAGGCAGCGGCTCGGTCGTCGTCGGCTCGTTCGCCGGCCAGCTCGTCGAACGAGGCCCGGAACCCGTCGTGGAACAGATGCCGGAGCCGCCCGTGGTCGCCCACGAAGACCCACATCCCGATCGCGAGGTACACGACACCGACGCCGATGCGTTCGATCGCCTGCATCGACTCGGGCACGACCGCTCCCATGATGAATTGGATCCAGAAGAGCCCAAACAGGAACCCCGCCTCGCGCAGTGACATCGAAAGGCTTGAGATGACCGCCACCGCGAAGAACGACTGCGCAGCAGTAAGGAACAGCTCCTCGCGTTGCATCGCGTCGAGCGGCAACCCGTGAAGGGTGCCTGAAGAGATCGCGAACACGATCGGGAGGGTGCCCACCAGCAGGGTCCATTGGTTCACCTTGGAGGACACCAGCGTGCCGAGCGCCGCGTTCGAGTTCAGGCGCCAGGCATAGAGGCCGGCCACGAGCAGCTCGGGGGCCTCGGACGCGAGCGGCGCGATCCACTGCACCAGCAGGAACTCGCTCACCCCGAAATTCTCACCGGTCGCCACGAGGGCCTCAGCGAAGGGCTCCGCGCACAGCAGGATCACACCTGCAGCCGCGACGAACATCCCGACGATCGTCACGCGGCGCTTCGTATCGGCGAACGTCCCGAGGTACAACGCTGGGCCGACAAGATGCGGTTCGTCTGCGGGCGCCCGCGACACTCGGATCGTGTACAGGACGAAGATCGTGACGAGGACGGCCGCATCGAGGAGCGTGATCGAGTGCTTCAGCGGGAGTGAGAGCGAGTAGATCGTGGCCACAGCGAGATACGAGATCTCGATCGAGTGCTCACGATCGAGGACTACGCCGGCCCACCGCGCCCCGCCCTTACTGAGCCTGCCGGCCTTGCGGAGCCGATAGAACGTCACGAACACCACCATCGTCCAGCCGATCCCGATCAGGAGCCGGTTCGCGCCGGTCATGTTGGCGAGGGCCAGCGAACACGGCGACTCGGTACCGCCGTCGATCGGGAGGCACGCGACGCCGGTCGCGCTGAACGACTTCCCACCCTTCCATGCGAACACGAAGTCGACCGCGTACTCGGGGAGCACGGCGATCAGCGCGAGGATCGCGATGGCGAGCCCGGCGGAGATGTCGAGCTGCGCGACCTCGGCTGCCCACGACAACAGGAACGCAGCGCCGACGATCGCGACGCCGAAGACCAGCGCCTCGAACGCGTGCTCGAGATCGGGATGCACGAGCTGGAACCCCACCGCGGGCAGGGTGATGGCCGCCGCCAGGGCGATCGAGACCCGGGCTCGGGCGGGGCGGACATCGGGGGTGTCGAGGCGGGGGCCGGACATCGCGGGCGAGCCTACCATCGGCCTCCCCGTGACCAGACATACCGACCCGGTCGCACCGCTGTGGTTGTTGCAGCTGCTGGGACAATGCCGGCGATGGCCGTTCTCACGCTCCTCTCCTCGCTCCTCGTGATCCTGGCCGGCGCAGAGCTGTTCACGAACGGCGTCGAGTGGATCGGCGAGGGGTTCGGGCTGTCCGATGGCGCGGTCGGCTCGGTCCTGGCCGCCGTCGGCACGGCGCTGCCCGAGACCCTGTTGCCCCTGGTGGCGATCCTGTCGGGCCACGCGTCCGGCGAAGAGATCGGGACTGGGGCGATCCTGGGCGCTCCGTTCATGCTCACGACCCTCGCGATGGTGGTGGTCGCGGTCGCGGTGCTCACGACCGCGCGAGGCGGGCGTCGCTCAACGGATCTCGAGATCGACCGCGGAGTGATCCGCCAGGACCTCGGGTACTTCCTGGTGATGTACTCGCTCGCGGTCGTCGCCGGGCTGCTCCACTACAAGTCGCTCCACGCGGCGCTCGCGATCGTCCTGGTCGTGGGCTACGGCTACTACGTGAAGCGTCACTTCTCGAGCCCGGGAGAAAAGGACCTCGAGGCCGAGGCAGCGTCCGAGATCAAGGCGCTGTACCTGTGGGCCTGGTGGGGCAGGCTCCGGAGCGACCTGGCGGCATGGAGCGCGGATCGGAGCGCGATCCTTCCGTTCGTGCAGGTCGCGCTCGCTCTGGGGCTGATCGTGGGCGGCGCGAAGCTGTTCATCGGCGGGGTCGAGTCGATCGGCGAGGCGCTCGGGATCTCACCGCTCGCGTTCTCGCTGCTCTTGGCACCGATCGCCACCGAACTCCCCGAGAAGTTCAACAGCGTGATCTGGATCCGCCACCGCAAGGACACGCTCGCGATGGGCAACATGACCGGAGCGATGGTCTTCCAGTCCTCGTTCCCGGTGACGATCGGGTTGCTCCTCACCCCGTGGGAGCTCGACGGCTTCGCGCTGGCGGCCGGGATCGTGACCCTGGCGGCCGGGGGCGTGCTCTGGCTCACGCTGCGGGTGCGGGGGCGTCTGGCGGCCCCGCTGCTGCTGGCCCAGGGTGTGTTCTACCTCGGGTACGTCGGCTACGTGATCGCGAAGATCTAGACGGAGAGCCGAGCGCCGACTATTCGTTCGCGGTGGGGCTCGCGGGGACGTGCGGCTTGCTCACGACCGCGTCGGTCTTGGCGTCGGTGAAGATCACCTTAACGCGTGCCGTGTCGAGCACGACGACCGAGAGGGTCCCGACCAGCCGTGCGGAGCCAGGGAGCACGAGGTTCTGGACCTTGCTGACGGGGATCCGCGAGGCTGTGTACGCGAGGTCGATGACCTCATTCAGCGTCAGGGTGAGATCGGTGTTCCGCATCCCGGCGCCGATCCAGGTGAACAAGCGCGTGGGATCGGCCCGGTACTCCTTCTGGAACTGCGCGAGCGCGGCGAGGAAGAGGCGTCCGCCGTTCTCCTGCCGGGCGAAGTCGCCCTCCTGCAGGTCGTGCCGCGTGCGGGCGAACGCCAGCGCGTCGTGCCCCGAGAGCTCCTGGACACCCGGGGTGAAATGTGCCCGCGCGTAACTGTCGTTCATCGCGAACGGCACGTTCATCGTGAGGCCGCCGACGGCGTCGATCATGTCGGTGAAGCCCCAGAAGGTGGTGATCGCCCAGTAGTCGATCTTGATACCCCCGAGCCGCTCGATCGTCTTCACCAGTAGGGCCGGACCGCCGTAGAACAGCGACGAGTTGATCTTGCCCGTGCCGTGGCCGTCGATCGGGACGTACGAGTCGCGGGGGACGCCGATCATCGTGGAGCGGTGGGTCGCGGGGTCGATGAAGATCACGTGCAGCGAGTCGGCGAGCGAGTGCAGCACGTCCTCGCCCGGCCGCGCGCCGCTTCCGATCGCGAGGATCGTGATCGGGTCCTTGCCCGTGAGCGTGGGCGTGTACCCGGCGTGCGCCTTGCCCACGATGATGCCTGGGCCGGCGGACGCGGGTGCACCGCTGCCGATCGCGCCGATCGCGCTGCCGGCCACCCATACGGCGAGCGCGAGGATCCCGATGCCGAGTCGTTTCATCAGGATGCCTCCGCGGTGGGGGTCGCGCTCGAACTGGCCGGTGCCCTCTCGGTGTCGGCCCGGCGCACCGAGAACGACACCACCTTCCACTCGCCCTCGACCTTGCGGAACAGGTACTGCCCCTTGCTCTGGAAGATGTAGACCGAGCCGCCGCCGGTGCCCTTGGCCTGGAAGTTGACGGCGCCGGCCACCGAGGCGGGGTTGCCGGAGGGGTCGAGCAGCACCCGCATCTTCAGCGTGCTGCCGAGCGGGACGATCGAGTCCAGGCCGCTGACCCCGTCGCCCGCGGTCAGCACCTTCGCCTGATCGGTCGCCGCCGCTCGCGCCGCCGCGGCGAAGAAGGCGTCCAGGGTCTCGTAGTTCGCCTCGGTCCAGTTCGCGGGTTCGAGGAACGCGGCCACATACAGGTCGTGTAGCGCCGCGGCAGCCTGGTCGGCGGCGGGCTTGGCGGCCGCCCTGGCCTGGGTCTCGTTGACGGTGGCCTCGGGGTTGATCTGCGCGGTCGTGACCACGGTCGGTTTGGTCATCTTGAACGCGAACTTGGGTGCCGGCGGGGCGTCGCCGCCGCCCGGGAGGATGCCGATGTCGCCGCCCGCCAGGACCACGACACCGATCCCGAGGACCACGATGAGTCCCACGGCGCCGGCGATCAACAGCGGCGTGCGACGGGGGGAGGCGGGCGCGTGACGTCCTTCTTCCGGCAAAACGCGATTAGATTATCAGCGGCCTCCACCCGAACCGCGCAACGCCGTGTCAAGTTTCCGTGAACGTCGTGCCGGCTCGCCCGGATACGATGATGGTTCGTCCAACGGTGCGCTTGGGGCCGGCAGGAAGGATTCAGCATGAGCGACGCGGGCCCGCCGACGCCCGAAACCCGACCTCTGGCGGTGGAACTCACCTGGTCGCGGTCCGAACGTGCCGTCCCTCGTGTGGTGCTGCGCCCGCTCCAAGAATTCCTGAAGACCTCGACCTCGGGGGCGTTCTTGCTGTTCGCCGCGGTGATCGTCGCGCTCCTGTGGGCGAATTCGCCTTGGAAGGTCACCTACCACGAGCTGTGGTTGACGCGAGTCACGGTGGGGGTGGGCTCGTGGGCGCTCGATAAGGACCTGCGCTTCTGGATCGACGATGGCTTGATGTCGCTGTTCTTCGTGCTGGTGGGCCTCGAGATCAAGCGCGAGGTCGTCTCGGGCGAGCTCCGGGACCCTCGGGCCGCAACGATCCCGGTCCTCGCGGCGATCGGCGGGATGATCGTCCCCGCTCTCGTGTATGTGGCCGTCGCGGGCCGGGCCGCGCCCGGCGGCTGGGGTGTGCCGATGGCCACCGACATCGCGTTCGCGTTGGGGGTGCTGACGCTCGCCGCCGCGCACGCGCCGCCGTCGCTGAAGTCGCTCCTGCTTACCCTCGCGATCGTCGACGACATCGGGGCGATCCTCGTGATCGCGGTCTTCTATTCCGACGGCGTGACCTGGGTGTGGCTCGCCTCGGCCTTAAGTGTCGCGGTGCTCGTGGTTGTGAGCACCCGGGTCCGGATCCGTGCGACCGGCGTCTACCTCCTCCTCGGCGGCGCCCTTTGGTACACGACGTACCGGGCGGGGATCCACCCGACGATCGCCGGTGTGGCCCTCGGGCTGATGACGCCCGCGCACCCTTTCCAGCGCCCGGCGGCGGTCAGCGAGGAGGCGCACCGCATCGCCGACGAGACCGTCGACGACCCCCAGCCGCTCGATGCCGACGCGTCGTCGTGGCTCCAGCTCGCCTGGCTGGCCCGCGAAGCGGTCTCGCCCCTCGCCCGGGTCGAGCACGCGCTCCTGCCGTGGTCCAGCTTCGTGATCCTTCCGCTGTTCGCGCTCGCGAACGCGGGGGTGACCCTCTCCGGGGGGGCCGTGAAGGCGGCGCTCACCAGCGTGGTGTCCCTGGGTATCGTGCTCGGCCTGGTGGTGGGCAAGCCGGTTGGCGTGCTCGCCGCGACCACGATCGGGGTCCGGGCGCGCCTGGGTCGCTTGAGCGCCGACGTCCGCACCGGTCACGTGGTCGGGCTGGGGATGACCGCGGGGGTCGGATTCACGATGGGCCTGTTCATCGCGGGGCTGGCGTTCGAGGACGATCCCGGCCTTCTCGCCCAGGCGAAGATCGCGATCCTCGTCGCCTCGCTGATCGCGGGCGTGGTGGGCTACTCGGTGTTCCGGCTGCTGCCCGGACGGTCGTCGGGCGCCGACCCGGCGTCCCAGTTCTGATCGTCCTCCTCGCCCAGCTCACGCTCGGCCTCGGCCTCGACCTGCGCGATGCCCCTGGGCCGGCCTTGACGCACCCACAGCCACGCGAAAAAGCCTCCGATCATCCCACTCGCGAGCAGCGAGATCACCGGGTAGCCACGCCCTAGGTTCACGACGATAGTGAAGAGCACCACCACGGCGCCGACGACGTTCACGACGACGTTCCCCCTGCGGCCGTCCTGGAGCGAGAATCGCGCCATCGCGAGCAAGCCACTGATGAACGAGACGAAGACCGCCACGGCGTAGAAGAGCACCAGTTCCTGGTCGCGCCCGCCCGCCATGACCACGACGACCACGGAGACGCCGAGGAACGCCGCGACGGCCCAGTACGGGGTGTGATGGTCGTTCACGCGGCCGAGCGCGGGGTGGAGGATCCCCACCGGCTCGCCGTCCGCACGTGTGCGCCGGGCGAGCGCTTTCAGCAGCCCGGGCCCCGCTTGGAACGACGACGACGCTGCGGCCAGCAAGAGCAGCGACGATGTCAGCTGGAACAGCGCGAAGAGAGCTCCGTCCCCGGCGGCGCCGCGAGCGAGGTCGGCGATCAGGGTCGAGTCCTCGGCCGGGATACCGGTGCGAAGCTTGAGCGCGAGCAGCGCGATCGCGATCGTGAGCGACCCTTCGATCGCGAACGTGAGCCACAGGGTGGTGCGTCCGAAGTGCTCGCGCCCGCGATCGTCCAGCTGGCCCAGCTGAGCGATCGCGCTGGAGGGCGCCTCCACCCCGGTGGCGAGCGCCATCGCCACGGGGAACGCCAGGAACACGGTCCAGATCGTCGCGGTGCCCTGACCCTGGATGGGCGCCGTTCCCACGGCCTGGGGATGCAGGAAGCCGAGTGCGATCACGGGTATGGCCACCGCGACGAAGGCCACCGTCATCGTCGCGAACACGCTGCGGCCGACGTGGCCGAACCAGGTGATCGCGGCCACCAGCACGCAGAACCCCACGGCGATCTCCACGCGGAACGGCGCCGCCGCAGGGACGTACGCGATCACCGCGCTCGCCGCCGCGGCCACGCTGATCGCGATGGTGAGCACGAAGTCCACGACCAGCGCGCCGAGCGGCAGGAATGCCCATCCCTCGCCGAACGCGGCGCCCGTGGCGGCGACCGCCCCTCCGCCCTCGGGGAACCGGCGGATCAGCTGGTCGTAGTTCAGCCGGACGAGCGAGATGATCCCCAGGACGAGCCCCATCGTGAGGATCAGCAGCCGGAGGTCGCCGCCGATCGCGCGTAGGCCGGCCTCGATCGCATAGGCCACCGACGAGACGGGGTCCGCCATCACCGCGAAGGCGAAGGCGAACAGCAGCATGCCGCGGCGGGTCGCGCGTCTCGCCGGTCGTGCCGACATCGGCGGGCTCAGTGGTCCTTGGGCGCGCCGCGGTAGGTGACGATGTGCACCGTCTCGAGCGTCATCATCCCGTCGCCCACCATCTCGTCGAAGACCGGGAGGATGCGGGCGATCTTGTCCTCGGTGTCGACCAGCTCGACCACGATCGGCAGGTCGGACGACAGCTCGAGCAGGCGAGAGGTGTGTACTCGCGACGCGGCGCCGAACCCCTCGATCCCGCGAAGGACCGTGGCCCCCGCCATCCCCTCGGCGCGGGCGCGCATGACGATCGCTTCGTACAGCGGCTTGCCGTCCCAGCGGTCGTGCTCGCCGATGAACAGCCGAAGGAGCTTGCCCTCGCCCTCGAACTTCATATCGCCCTCCCCAGGCCGATCCCGAGCGCCACGGCTACGAGGCCGAGCACCACGTTGCCCGCGACGTTCGCCCCGGCCTGTGCGAAGGCGCGGTTCTCCACGAGCCGGAAGGTCTCCAGCGAGAAGGTCGCGAACGTCGTGTAGGCGCCCATCAGCCCGGTCGTGAGCGTCAGGCGCATCGCGGGGGAGGCCGTGCTCCGCTCGGTGAGCACCACGAAGAGCAGCCCCAGCAGGAACGACCCCGTCATGTTGATGACCATCGTGGCCCAGGGGAACTGCGGGAACCGCTCGCCGATCGCGGTCCCCAGGCCCCATCGGACGAGCGCGCCGATCGCGCCCGCCACCGCCACTCCGAGGACCGCCCGCACGTGGGTGCACCTCCCGAGCCTCTCGTAGGAGCCATCAGCCGGTGCGGCGGTTCGGGCGAGCCCCATCGACCCCGCGGCAGGCCGCGACGAGGGCGAGTATATATGCAGGTCAGTGGCCGGTTCCCTTCCCTATACTTCTCGCGTTCCCGGCTCGGGCCGGGCGTGAAGGCCTACCCCACCACACAGGAGGTTCGATGTTCGGCGTGCTTGCCCAAGAAGGCGGATCGCTCGAGGTCGTCTTCAAGTCCGCAGACAACACGGCGCTCTGGGCGATCCTCGGCATCTCGCTCGTCGCGCTGGTGTTCGCCTACTACCTCGTGCGTGAGGTCCTTGGGGCGTCTGAGGGCACCGACAAGATGAAGGAGATCGCCAAGGCGATCCAAGAAGGCGCGTCCGCGTACCTCTCGCGACAGTTCCGCACGCTCGCGGTCTTCGTGGGCATCATCGGCGTGGCCCTGTTCTTCGTGCTGC
Source organism: Actinomycetota bacterium (assembly GCA_039933515.1). Taxonomy (GTDB): domain Bacteria; phylum Actinomycetota; class UBA4738; order UBA4738; family HRBIN12; genus JAOUEA01. Next base: position 12,913 of record JBDTNY010000124.1, on the reverse strand, counting down.
CGGTGCCCGACAACGCCGTCCACTCGGCCTTCTCGATCAGGTTCGGCCGGTCGGTCGCATTCATCCTGGGCGCTGGATTCTCGGCCATCACCGGCTACGTGGGGATGTGGCTGGCGGTGCGCGCGAACGTGCGCACCGCCAACGCAGCGCGCGAGTCTGGACTGCGCCAGGCCGTGAAGCTCGCCTTCCGCGCCGGCGGCGTGGCCGGGATGTTCACGGTGGGTCTCGGCCTCTTCGGCGCCACGGCGATCTTGATCATCTACAAGCAGGACGCGACCGCCGTGCTGGTGGGCTTCGGCTTCGGCGGTGCGCTGCTGGCGATGTTCATGCGGGTCGGCGGCGGCATATTCACGAAGGCGGCCGACGTCGGCGCCGACCTGGTGGGCAAGGTCGAGCAGGGCATCCCTGAGGACGACCCGAGGAACGCCGCCACGATCGCCGACAACGTGGGCGACAACGTGGGCGACTGCGCGGGCATGGCGGCCGATCTGTTCGAGTCCGCCGAGGTCACGCTGATCGCGTCGCTCATCCTGGGTGCGGCCGCGTACGCAGGCTCCTCCGAAGGCGCGATCATCGGGGTGATGTTCCCGCTCTTCATCCGAGCGGTGGGCGTCGTGACCTCGATCATCGGGATCATGGCCGTCACGCCGCGCACCGAGGCCGAGTCGGGCATGAAGGCCATCAACCGTGGGTTCTTCCTGTCGGCGTTCATCTCGGCCGCCGCCGCCTTCGTGATCGCCGGGCTGTACATGCCGAACTACAAGCCGGCGATCGCCGTGTCGATCGGATTGGTGCTCGCCGCGGTGATCCAGGTGCTCACCCAGTACTTCACTGACACGAAGTACAAGCCGGTGCAGGAGATCGCGGAATCCACCGTCACCGGGCCCGCGACGACGATCCTGTCGGGCTTCTCGATCGGCCTGGAGTCCACCGTCTACTCGGCGCTGGTCCTAGCGGGCGCGATCATCGCCGCCTTCTACCTGGGCACGAACACGGCGGAACGTCTCTACTACATCTCGCTCGCCGGCATGGGCATGCTCACGACGGTGGGCGTCGTCGTCTCGATGGACACGTACGGCCCCATCTCCGACAACGCCCAGGGCATCGCCGAGATGTCGGGCGAGTTCGAGGGACGGCCGGCAGAGATCCTCGGCGGCCTCGACGCGGTGGGCAACTCTACGAAGGCCATCACCAAGGGCATGGCGATCGCAACGGCGGTGCTCGCCGCGACCTCGCTGTTCGGCTCGTTCGAAGAGGCTCTTCGCGGCGCCGGCTTCGTCTTCGAGGGCATCCGGATCGACCGCCCCGACGTGCTGGTGGGTCTGCTGATCGGCGGCGCCGTGCCGTTCCTGTTCTCCTCGCTCGCGGTACGAGCGGTGGGACGGGCGGCCGCCCAGGTCGTCGTCGAGGTGCGGAACCAGTTCCGCGACCATCCGGGGATCATGACGTACGACGAGAAGCCGGACTACGGTGCGGTCGTCGACATCTGCACGAAGACGTCGCTCCGCGAGCTCGCGACCCCCGGCCTGCTGGCCGTGCTCTCGCCGATCTTCGCCGGCTTCTTCCTCAAGGGCGAAGCGCTCGGCGGCTTCCTGGCCGGCGCGATCCTCACCGGGCAGCTGTTGGCCGTGATGCTCTCGAACGCGGGTGGCGCGTGGGACAACGCGAAGAAGTTCATCGAAGAGGGGAACTACGGCGGCAAGGGCTCGGAGAGCCATAAAGCCGCGGTGATCGGCGATACGGTCGGCGACCCCTTCAAGGACACAGCGGGTCCCGCTCTGAACCCGCTGATCAAGGTGATGAACCTCGTCGCGCTGCTGATCGCGCCGCTCGTCGTCTCGCACGCCGAGGACACGGCATTGCGGATGGCGATCGTGATCGTGGTGGCCGCGGTGCTCGCCGTCGCGATCTACATCTCGAAATCCAGGAAGTCCGAGCTGGGCGAAGAGATCAGGCAGGCCAACGTCAAGGCCTCGGCCTAGATACCGGAGGCACACCCCCGCATGGGCGCGCTCCGTCGCTGGCTCGACCGTTTGACCGAGAGCGACGAGGCGCGCCTGTCCGTGGAGGTACGCGAGTGGGCCGATCAGGTCACCGACACCGTTCGGATCGGCGACGCACCGACGCGTGACCGGGTGAAGATCGCGGGCGTGATCAAACGCATCACGGTCTTCCCGATGCAGGACCACGAGTCGCTCGAGGCCGTCGTGTCCGACGGCACGGGCCAGGTGACCGTGGTGTTCATGGGTCGCCGCGGGATCGGCGGCCTGTCGCTGGGAACCCGGGTCGTGGTCGAGGGAGTGCTCGGCGAACAACGGGGCGCGGTCCGGATGATCAACCCGCGGTTGGAGTTCAGCGCCTAGGCCCCGACCCGCTCGAGCCGAATCTAGTCGGGGAGCTCGACCTCGGCACCGTCGTCGGGCGGAAGACCGCCGGGGTTGTGGGCGCCGACGATCGCATCGCGCAGTGAGCGCTCGGACTCGACATTGGAAAGCGCCACCACCTCGTCGCTGGCCGCCAGCACCGACTCGGGCTGCGGGATCACGACGTGACCGTCGCGCAGGATCGCGACGATGGCGGCATCGGCAGGAAGGCGGAGCTCGTAGATCGGCTTGCCGATCGAAGGGGCTGTGGCGGGAAGCGTCATCTCCACGATCGAGACGCGCCCACCTTCGAGGCGGATCAGGCGAACGAGGTCGCCGACCGTGACGGCCTCCTCCACCATCGCGGTCAGGATGTGCGGCGGTGAGACGGCCGCGTCGATGCCCCACTGGTCGTTGAAAAGCCACTCGTTCTTGGGGTGATTGACCCGCGCGAGCACCCGGGGGACGGCGAATTCCTGCTTGGCCAGGAGCGACGTCACGAGATTGTCCTCATCGTCGCCGGTGGCCGCGACCACGACGTCGGCCTGTGCGAGTTCCGCCTCCTCGAGGACCCACGGCTCGCATGCGTCGCCGAGCACCACGTGCACGTCGGGAATGACCGGACGGATCTTGTCGACGACATGCGATTCCTGCTCGATCAAGGTGACCTGATGTCCGCGCTCGGCAAGGTCGGCGGACAGGTGCCTGCCGACCGCGCCCCCTCCCGTGACCACGACCCGCATCAGTGATGCTCCGCCGGGGGTCGCAGCTGCTCGTCGAGCAGATCCATGCCGTCCTTGGCCATCATCACCACGAGGTAGTCGCCCTCACGAAGCGTGCTGCCGACGCTCGGGATGAAGCCGCCACCACCGCGGGACACGCCCGCCGTGAGGATCTTGCCCGGTACGTCGATCACGTTCGCCGACTTGCCCACCAGGTGTGCCGGCACCGGAACCCGCATGCGCAGCAGGTCGCCGCCGCCGATCGATTCGCGGAGCTCGATCCGGTCGTGGAAGAGCATCAGCTGGATCTGCTTGACGCCCCACTTGGTGGTCGCCACCGTCGGGATGTTCAGGCGTTCGTAGATCTCGGCGCGTCGCGGATCGTAGATCCGCGCGATCACCTTGGGCACGTGATAGTGCTCGAGCGCCACCCGGGCGGACACGATGTTGGAGTTGTCGCCGCTCGAGACGGCGATGAAGGCGTCGGCTTCCTTGATGCCGGCCTCGTCGAGGATGTCGCGGTCGAAGCCGAGCCCCACATAGGTCCTGGCGTTGAACCCTGGGGGGAGCCGGTCGAAGGCCGAGGCACGCTTGTCGATGATGCCGACGTCGTGGCCGCCCTCGCAGAGCTGAACGGTCAACTCGGAGCCGACCCGGCCGCATCCCATGATGATCACGCGCATGACGGTGCGTAGCCTAGCTGAGGGCGGAGTCTGCGACATGGAAGCCAGGGGATGTCGACGGCACGGCGTGGTGACGTTTCCGGCTCTTGGAAAGGACGGTGCCCGGGGGACTGCCAACTGGAGGGTGTCGGCGGTCCCCCGGGCGTTTGAGACTCGGAGGTTGGGTGACTCCGTGTCTGCAGTCTCGGCCCCCCGCCGTGAAGGGTGCGTGAAGGATCGGGCGGCTCCCGTGAAGATCGCGTGAAAGCCGCTAGCGTGACACGCGTGAAGCAGCCGGCCTCGGACGAACCCCGCTCACACGCCATCACCGCCCGCGGTGCCCTGGTCGCGATCCTCGCGCCGGCGATCGCCTCGATCGTTTCGGTGCCCCTCAGCACGAGCGGCCCGGCGAGCGCGATCGCCGTCTTCCTCCTGGCCTGTGTGATCGCGGCGGTGGCAGGGGGACTGTGGAGCGGTCTCCTCGCGGCCGCGATCTCCTCGTTCGCGCTGCCGTTTCTGTTCGGCACCGAGCGGTTCTCGCTCAAGCTCGACGGCGCCGAAGACGTCGTGGCCGCGGTCGTGTTCCTGGCCGTCGCGATGGTCGTGGGTCTGCTGGTAGGTGGCGCGACCGAAGATCGTGCCCGCGCCGCACGCCGCGAACGCGAGGCGCGCCTCCTCGGGTATCTGTCGTCGAAGCTCCTCACGGGCGAAGTTCCCGACCGCGTGCTCGACGATGTCGCGAACATCCTGCTCGACCCGTTCGGCCTCGTCTCGTGCGACATCTTGGTGGAGCTCGACGGTCAGCCGCTGCACGCTCATGCCGAACGCCCCGGGGCGGAGCCGGGGGGGCCGAAGACGCTCGTCCCGCTGGTAGTGGGCGCGGTGTCGTTCGGCACGCTGGAAGCGGAGCGGCCGATGGGACGCCGCCCGCTGACCAAGGACGAAGAGCTGCTGCTCGAGGCGGCGGCCAAGCAGGCCGCGGGGGCCCTCGACCGGGCACGTCTGGATGCCAGGGTCCGCTTGGCGCAGCTCGACGCCGAGACCAACCAGCTGCGGGCCGCGATGTTCTCCTCGGTGACGCACGACCTGCGCACGCCCCTCGCGTCGATCAAGGCCGGCGTGACGAGCCTCCTCGATCCCTCGGTGAACTATGAGCCCGAGCAGGAGCGCGAGCTCCTCACGACGATCCTGGAGGAGACCGACCGGCTGAACCGCCTGGTCGGCAACATCCTCGACCTCGCGAAGATCCGGGCCGGCGCCCTGATCCCAACTCGACACGCCGCAGCGATCGACGAGATCGTCGGCGTGGTGCTCTCCCGCATGCGTCCACGGATGCAAGCCCAAGGCATCCGGGTCGAGTCGAGGCTGCGTCCGGACCTGCCCGACGTGATGGTCGATGAGATGCAGCTCGACCAGGTGCTCACGAACCTCCTGGAGAACGCCGCCCGATACTCGCCGCCGGACGCCGAGATCGTGATCTCGGCGGCGATCGTGAACGACGCCGTGCAGATGCGGGTGAGCGACCGTGGGCCCGGTATCCCTCCCGAGGAACGCGAGCGCGTCTTCGAGGCGTTCTATCGTGGCGACCGGAGCCCGGAGATGCCGGGGAGCGGCCTAGGGCTCGCGATCGTGAAGGCGATCGTCACCGCGCACGGCGGCAGGATCTGGGTCGAGGGCGCCCCGGGTGGCGGCACCGCCGTGGTGTTCCAGATCCCGGTCGGCGAGGGGGCCAATTGACGCTGGTTCTGGTGGTCGACGACGAGCCGCAGATCAGGCGGGCCCTGCGCACCAGCCTCGAGGCGCACGGCTACGAGGTCTCCACCGTCGGGACCGGTGAGGAAGGCGTCGTCGGCGTGGCCGAACAGGCGCCCGACCTGGTGCTGCTGGACCTGGGGCTTCCCGACATCGACGGTACCGAGGTGATCCGGCGCGTGCGCGCGTTCAGCGACGTGCCGGTGATCGTGCTCTCGGTGCGCGAGGGGCAGCAGGACAAAGTGGCCGCGCTCGACGTCGGCGCGGACGACTACGTCACGAAGCCGTTCGGCATGGAGGAGCTGCTGGCGCGCGCACGCGCCGCGATGCGGCGCAAGGCCCCGGAAGATCCCGCTCCCGCGCTCCTCACGTTCGGCGGGCTCGAGGTCGACCTGGCCAGGCGGCTCGTCTCGCACGGCGGCGAGCAGGTCCATCTGACCCCCACCGAGTACTCGCTGCTCGAGGCCTTGGTCGCGAACCCCGGCAAGCTCCTGACGCACCAATGGCTGCTGCGCAAGGTGTGGGGTCAGGGGTATGGGACGGAAACGACCTACCTGCGAACCTACGTGCGGGCGCTCCGCAAGAAGCTCGGTGACGACGCGCAGGCGCCGGAACTGATCGTCACCGAGCCCGGCGTCGGCTACCGCTGGATCGGCGAACCGTCCGGGTAGGGGGCTGCCCCTCGACCGGCGTACGATGCTCGCCGTGTCGTCGCTCCCCCGTACGTCGGCCGTTCGCGGGTCGCTGAAGCGGCTGCTGGTTGGCCGCGCGATCTCTACGGACAAGGCCGAGCATCAGCTGCTTCCGAAGTTCCTCGCGTTGCCGGTCTTCTCGTCCGATCCGCTCTCCTCGGTCGCCTACGCCACCGAGGAGATGATGCTCGTCTTGGTGCTCGCCGGGGCTGCGGCGCTCCGGTTCAAGTTGCCGATCGCGATCGGCATCGCCACATTGCTCCTCATCGTCATCACCTCGTATCGCCAGACGGTCAAGGCGTACCCACGCGGGGGCGGCTCCTACATCGTCGCGCGCGAGAACCTGGGGATCGTTCCGGGGCTGTTCGCGGCGGCTGCGATCCTGATCGACTACGTCCTGACGGTCGCGGTGAGCATCACCGCGGGCACCGTCGCGATCACGTCGGCACTGCCAGCCCTCGCCGAACACCGCGTGGCCCTCGCGACAGGACTTGTCTTGCTCGTGACGCTGGCGAACCTGCGCGGGGTGAGGGAAGCGGGGATGCTGTTCGCCCTTCCCACCTACGGGTTCGTCGCGATGGTGACGATCACGTTGTTCGTCGGCTTCGTGCGCTGCCTGGGTGGGTGCCCGCTGGCCGCCACCGCGAGCGTCGAGCTCGAGGCGACCGCGGCGGTGACACTCTTCCTCCTCGCTCGCGCTTTCGCCTCGGGCGCCACGGCGTTGACGGGCGTCGAGGCGATCGCCGACGGGGTGCAGGCGTTCCGGCACCCCCAGTCGAGGAACGCTGCCTCCACGCTCGCGATCATGGGCGCGATGGCGATCGCGATGTTCCTGGGCATCACCGTGCTGGCCCACATGCTCCACGTGCGCGTGAACGAGGAGATCGCGGCGTCGACATCGGTCCTCGCCCAGATAGGGCGCACGGTCTTCGGTGGTGGGCTAGGGTTCGCGCTGCTGCAGATCTTCACGGCAGCCATCCTCGTGCTCGCGGCCAACACGGCATTCCAGGACTTCCCGCGCTTGTCGTCGATCTTGGCCCGCGACCGTTTCATGCCATCGCAGTTCCGAAATCGCGGAGATCGGCTCGTCTACTCCAACGGCGTGATCGTGCTGGCCGCGTTCGCCGTGCTCTTGATCTATGTCTATGACGCGCAACTCACGAGGCTGATCCAGCTCTACGTAGTTGGGGTCTTCACCGCGTTCACGCTCTCGCAATCGGGGATGGTCCGACGCTGGATCAGGCTGAAGGCCACGGAACCGCGATGGGCTCGAAGCGCGACGATCAACGGGGTCGGGGCGGTGACGACCGGCCTCGTCCTCGTGGTGGTCACTATCACGAAATGGAAGGGCGGGGCGTGGATCGTGGTCGTGGCTATGCCCTTGATCGTGCTGCTCTTCCGAGGGATCCACCGCCACTACGTGGCGATCGGACGCCTCCTCCACGGCGGCCAGATCACGGGCCGAACCCTGGCGGAGAACCGCTTCGTCCTGCTGGTGCACGATCTCGGCGCTCCCACCCTGGACGCGATCGGTTATCTCCGCGCTCTGCGCCCAGAGTATCTTCAAGCCGTCTACACCGGACCTGAGTCGCGGTTCGCAGAGACGGCGTCGACGTGGCTCGCCGTGGCGCCACGCTTCGGGGAACTGTTGCCCCTGGAGCAGTCCCATCACGGCCTTGCCGCCAACGTCCGAGCCCTCGTGCGCGGTGTCGCCGATCGGCCGGATACCTTCGTGACGGTGGTGATCCCCGAACGTCTCGCAGAGCGGAGCGCGTCAGAGTTCCTCCGGCACCGCGAGACGCTCCGGCTCAAGCTCTCACTCCTGTTCGAGCCCGGGGTCGTCGTGACCGACATCCCGCTGGTGCCTGGGGAGGAGTCCGAGGCCGACCGTCGGCGCCCCGTCGAGCCCGCGCGAAACGTGGTGATCGTTCCCGTCCCCGGTGTGAACGACGCGGTGGTGCGCGCTGTCATCTACGCGGCGGCGCTCCGTCCCTCATCGGCTGAGGCGATGTTCTTGCTCACGGATCCCGAGGAGGGCCCGGCCGCGATCTCCGGCTGGCACGAACGGCAGATGCAGATCCCGCTGGTGTTGGTGGAGGCCCCGTTCCGCGATCTCGGTGCCCCGCTGCTCGAAGAGATCCGGCGCCAGACGTCTCGCGGAGATACGGTGGTCACCGTGGTGATCCCCGAGGTGATACCCGGGCATTGGTGGGAGAGCCTGCTGCACAACCAGACCGGTCTGTACTTCAAGCGACTCCTGTTGTTCGAGCCGGGGGTCGTGGTCACAAGCGTGCCGTACCACGCCGGTGCGTCGGTCTCGTCCCCCGCGCCGTAGTCTCTGTGCCGCATGTCGAAGACGTCCTCCCCCTCGGCCCCGACCGGAAACGTCGCCAAGCGCATCCTGGTCGGCCGGGCCGTGTCCAGCGGCAAGCTCGAGCACACGCTGCTCCCGAAAGTGCTCGCGCTCCCGGTGTTCTCCTCCGACGCGCTCTCATCGGTCGCCTACGCGAGCGAGGAGATCCTCCGGGTCCTGCTGATCGCGAGCGTCGGAACAGCCTCGCTCGTGGGCCCGATCGCGATCGCGATCTCGCTCCTGCTCGCGATCGTGGTGCTGTCATACCGCCAGACGGTCAAGGCCTATCCGAACGGGGGCGGCGCGTACATCGTGAGCCGCGAGAACCTCGGGCAGACACCGGGGCTGATCGCCGCGTCGGCGCTGCTCGTCGACTACATGATGACCGTGGTCGTTTCCACGGTCGCCGGCGTCGTCGCGATCATCTCGGCGGTGCCCTCCCTCGCGCCGTTCCGGGTGGAGCTCGCAGTGATGTTCGTGGCCCTCGTGACCCTCGCGAACCTGCGGGGTGTGAAGGAAGCCGGGACCTTGTTCGCGATCCCGACCTACGGCTTCATCCTCTGCATCGTGGCCCTCGTCGGGTTCGGGCTGCTGAAGTGCACGACCGGATGCCCGGTCGCCGCGCTGCCCGCTGACCTGCATCCCGAGGCCGACCTCGCGACCGGGATCGCGGCGATCGGCGTGTTCACGATCCTGCGCGCGTTCTCGTCGGGCGCGACCGCGCTCACCGGCGTCGAGGCGATCTCGAACGGCGTGCCGGCCTTCCGGCGCCCACAAGCCAAGAACGCGTCCACCACCCTGGCCACGATGGGGATCATCTCGATCGCGATGTTCCTAGGCATCTCGTTCCTCACCACGCACATCCAAGGGATCACGATCAGCGCGGAGCGATCGGTCGTGGCGCAGATCGGGTCGGCGGTGTTCGGGGAGGGGTCGTTCCCCTTCTACGTGGTGCAGGCGTTCACGGCGGCGATCTTGATCTTGGCCGCCAACACGGCGTACCAGGACTTCCCGAGGTTGGCCTCGATCCTGGCGCGCGATCGGTTCATGCCGCGCCAGTTCATGAACCGTGGCGACCGGCTGGTGTTCTCGAACGGCGTGCTCGGGCTCGCGATCGGATCGATCGTCGTGATCGTGGCGTTCGACGCCGACCTCAACAAGCTGATCCAGATGTACGTCGTGGGCGTCTTCACTTCGTTCACGCTCTCGCAGACGGGGATGGTCCGGCATTGGCTCGCGGAGCGGCATAAGGGCGCAGAGGCGCAGAAAGGATGGCAGACCTCGATCGTGATCAACACGATCGGCGCGATCACGACGGCGGTCGTGCTCATCGTGGTGACGGCGACGAAGTTCAAGGGTGGCGCCTGGCTCTCGATCACGGTGATGGCGCTGATCGTGCCGCTCCTGCTCTCGATCCATCGGCATTACCTCTCGGTCGCCGCCCAGCTCCGGCGGGGCAACTACCACCTCCGCGAGCACGTGACGAACCACATCGTGCTGCTCGTCCGAGACCTGGACGAGGCGACCGCGGAGGCGCTCGGCTACATCAAGTCGTTCCGTCCGGCGCATCTCACGTGCGTCTATCCAGGGGGTGCCGGCGACGTCCCCGAGCGGTGGCGCGCCTTCGCCGGCGAGGGGATCAGGCTCGTGCCGCTCCCCGAGGGCGGTGACCTATTCCATCAGGTCCGGGGGTTCGTGCGCGACCTCGATCGGGCCCCCGACGAGTTCGTGACGGTCGTGGTGCCTGAGGTCGTCCGCGAGGGAGGCTTGTTCTCGTACGTCCTCAGGGAGCGAGCGTTGATCCGGCTGAAGGGACGATTGCTGCGGGAGCCCAATGTGGTGGTCACCGACGTGCCGGTGACCGTAACCGCCGGCCTGCCGCAGGGCGTCGACGCGAAACCGCTGATCCCGCAGCGCACGGTTACGCTGGTGTTCGTGGCGTCGGTGAACGACGTGACGATCCGCGCCGTGAACTACGCCCGTACGCTGGGCGCCGCTGAGACTCGGGCGATCTACTTCGACCTGGACCCCGACGAGGCGCACCGGATCGAGACCCGATGGTGGGATGCACAGATCCCGATCCCTCTGGACATCGTCGAGGCCTCGTTCCGAGACCTCGCGACCCCGATGCTCGCCGAGATCCGCCGTTACACGGACCGCGCCGACACGGTCGTGAACGTCGTGATCCCCGAATTCATCGTTCGCAAGCGGCGCCACCTACTGCTCCACAACCAGAACGCCCTGTTCATCAAGCGGCTGCTGCTGTTCGAGGAGCGCGCCGTCCTCACCAGCGTGCCGTTCGTGCTGGCTCCCCAGCGCGATCCGGTGCCGACCGGGACCGGGCGAGCGGGATGATGCCGGGCTGCGCTAGGTTGCCGTGACGACCCATACGGGAGGTGCCCATGAACATCCGGCCGACGACCAAGGACGACGCCGAGTTCTTGAACACGATGCTTTTCGAGGCAGCCCGTTGGAACCCCGACTGGCCCCGGGAGCCGATGGCCGAGGTGCTCGATGAGCCCGTGCTTCGCCGCTATCACGAGGACTGGGGCCGAGAGGGCGACGGCGGGCTGATCGCCGAGCTCGACGACGAGCCGGTCGGCGCCGCGTGGTACCGGCTGTTCACCGCGGCCGCCCCCGGCTTCGGTTTCGTCGACGAGAAGACCCCCGAGGTCTCGATCGCGGTCCAGCCCCTGCACCGCCGCAAGGGGATCGGGGGCACGCTCCTTCGCGCGGCGATGGTGCATGCGCGAGAGGAGGGCTACCAGACGCTCTCGCTTTCGGTCGCCGTGCACAACCGGTCGCGGATGCTCTACCAGCGGGTCGGCTTCGAAAAGGTCGGCGAGCAGGGCGAGAGCTGGACAATGCTCGTCAACCTGTAGGCCCGGCCCGGCCCGGTCCGGTCCTTCAGGCGTCCCGCGACGACTGCCGCTCGAGCGCACGCTGCGCGTCGAGCGCCGCGTACTCGGTGCGGACCTGCCGCCAGCGTCGCGCCACATAGATCACGCCAAGCACGAGCAGCGCCGCGAGGATCGTCCACGAGACCGGCGCCAAGACGTGCTGGATCCGCTCCCAGTTACGGCCGGCGGTGTGACCGAGCAAGGTCAGCGCGAAGACGAAGGGCACGCAGCCCAGCACCGTGTACGAGGTGAACTTCAAGAACGGCATCCGCGCGATGCCGGCTGGCAGGCTGATGAAGGTCCGAACCACCGGCAGCAGGCGCGAGAGGAAGACCGCGGCCTCGCCCTTGGTTTCGAACCATGCGTGCGCACGGTCGACCTCGTGGGGGCGGATCAGCAGGTAGCGGCCGTAGCGGTCGATCAGGGGACGACCGCCCTTCCAGCCCGCCCAGTACGCGAGCCAGGAGCCGGCCACGTTCCCGGCGATCCCGGCGAACCCCACCCAGAAGATGCTGAGCTCCGCGCCGGTCCCGGCGAAGGCGGCGCTCGTGAGCGCCCCCCCGAATAGCATCGTGACCTCGCTCGGGATCGGCACGCAGGCAGACTCGAGCGTCATCAGGACGAAGATCGCGACGTAGCCGTGATCAACGAGCAGGCTGGTGATCTGATCGGTGAGGAGCGCCAGCGCGTGCACGGAGGAACCTTCCGTCCGGGGGAATACGTGAACGGTACCAGCACGTTATCGTCCGCCTGCGGGGTTCACGTGATACCCGGATCTCGCGGTCTCAGGGACGGTCGGTGATACCGTCCCGCCCCAGGGAAGCCCGCCGTTGCGGGTTTCCGAGCCTTCCGTAAAGGTGCGCACCATGCCGAAAACCCTCGTGGTCGTCGAATCGCCGGCCAAGGCGAAGACGATCGAGAAGTATCTGGGCGGTGACTACACCGTCCGGGCTTCCTATGGGCACATCCGGGATCTGCCGAAATCCAAGCTCGGGGTCGACCCCCAACGCGACTTCGAGCCCGAGTACATCGTGCCCGAGGATTCCGAGCGACACGTGCGGGAGCTCAAGAGCGCGTTGCGGGGCGCCGACGACCTGATCCTCGCGACGGACTACGACCGCGAAGGCGAGGCGATCGCGTTCCACGTCGCCGCGCTGCTGGGCGTGGATCCGATCACGGCCAAGCGGGCGACGTTCACCGAGATCACGCGCGACGCGATCATCGAGGCCATCGCGAGCCCCCGGCAGATCGATATGAAGCTCGTCGACGCTCAGCAGGCCCGACGGGTGCTGGACCGCCTCGTGGGATACCGGATCTCGCCGATCCTGTGGAAGCGGGTCCGGCCGGGACTATCGGCCGGCCGCGTCCAGTCGGTGGCGGTGCGGCTGATCGTGGAGCGCGAGCGCGAGATCTCGGCGTTCAACCCGGTCGAGTACTGGAGCGTCGACGTGCGGCTCACGCCGCACGAC
>JBDTNY010000123.1:0-12193 GCA_039933515.1 Actinomycetota bacterium | reverse complement strand
AGACGATGAGCAGAGGCACGCCCTCGGCCCGGTCGGCCAGATGTTCGATGAACTCGAGCATCGCGGGTTCGGCCCAGTGCAGGTCCTCGAACACGAGCACGGTCGGGTCCTGCTCGGCGACGAGCTCGAAGAACCGAAGCCAGGCGGTAAACAGCTCCTCGCGTTCGGCCGGGGAGTTCGCTTCGATCCCCAGCAGCGGCAGCAGCCGTTGGCGGAACCACTCGCGCTCGGAACCCTCGGGCAGGACCACCTCGAGCTTGGCATTCGCGACCTCCGCCGGGTCGGACTCCAGGATCCCTGTGTGGGCCTTGAGGATCTCTCCCAGCGCCCAGAAGGTGATGCCCTCCCCGTAGGGCAGGCATCGACCCTGACGCCAGGTGATGAGCTCGGGCTTGGTGTCGGTGTAGGCGAACAGCTCGGCCACGATCCGAGACTTGCCGAGGCCCGGCTCCCCGACCACGGTCACGAGCTGGGGTGCGTTGGCCGCGACGGTCTTGTCGAAGATCCCCTTGAGGAGCGCCAGGTCGATCTCGCGCCCGATGAACGGGGTGTCATGGACCCGGGTGAGGTCGGTCCCGAACCTCGCTCTCGAGGACTTGGCCCAGAAGACCCGAACGGGCTCGGATTTGCCTTTGAGCGTCGCGGGCTCGAGCTCGTCGTAGTCGAAGACCTGCTCGGTCGCCTCGTAGGTCCCCAGACCCACCGCCACCCCCATCTCGGGAGCGACCGACTGCAGACGCGAGGCGGTGTTCACTGAATCCCCGGAGAGGAACCCTTCACCCGAGCCGGGCGTGATCCCGAGGCGGACCAGGGCCTCGCCGGTGTTGATGCCGACACGGAGCTTCAGGGGTGCACCCCCGACCGAGGTGAGATCCTCGGCGGCCTCGCAGATCCGGAGTCCGGCCCTGACGGCACGCTCGGGATCGTCCTCGTGGGCCGCGGGGACCCCGAAGACCCCGACGACGGCATCCCCGATGAACTTTTCCACCACCCCGCCGTAGGCTTCGATCGCCGTGCGGGCCATCGTGAAGTAGGAAGCGAGCATCTGGTCCACGTCTTCGGGGTCGGCGGACTCGGAGGTGGCGGTGAACCCGACGAGGTCACAGAAGAGCGAGGTGACGACCTTGCGTTCCTCGGCGACCGGACGAGCGGGGGCGCCGAGCGGCGTGGCGCACTCCTCACAGAACTTCGCGCCGTCGTTGTTCTCGTGTGCGCAGGAGGAGCAGGTCGCCATCGCCGCACCCTATTCCGGACCGGGAACCCCCTCAAGTCCGTGCCCGGGGTGGGACTCGAACCCACACGCCTCTCTCGAGGCAGGCGCTTTTAAGGCGCCGTCGTCTACCAGTTCCGACACCCGGGCCGCCCGGCGATGCTAGTCGCTGGCGGACGCCACCGATACTGCCGTCCGGCGGAACGCGAGCTGGCGCATCCGCCACACGACCGGCTCAGGTCTCCTCGTGCCGTCCGCGATCGCGGCGAGGTATGCGGCCAGCGCCGGCTGCAGCGAGACCTCGTCGCGATCCACGAGCACCGCGAGGTTCATCCCGAAGATGCGGGCGCTCTCGGCGGCCGACGGCGTGAACGACACCACGTCGTCGGCGATCCGTTCCATCCCGGTCGGGTCGGGCATCGCGGCTAGCACCGGACCTGCGAGCAGCCGCGCTCCCTGCGCCTCGACGACCGGGAGCGCCACGTCGCGAAGGTACGCGCCGAACACGGGGTCGGCAGTCTCGATCGCCTCGAGCTCGTCGAGCAGCGCCAACCCGCCCGGCGCGAGCTGCGTCGTCCAGCGACTCACGACACCTGGCGGATCCACCAGGTGGGCGAGTAGCAGCCGGCAGTAGATCAGGTCCGCTGCCCCTTCCGGGAACGGCACCTCGCGGACATCGTGCGCCCGGAACGAGATGCCGGGCGGGGCGTCCAACTCCGCCCGCTCGAGGAACGGTCCCGACCGGTCCAGGCCGACGACCCACTCGGCGCCGGTCACCGTGCCCACCAGGCGTGTCGTGTGCCCGGGGCCGCACCCCAGGTCGTAGGCGAGCGTCGGCGCCGCGGTCACCGATCGCTCGAGGAACGCCCGCGTCGTCGGCTCGAAGACGCGCGCCACGAGACCGAGCCGCTCGGCGGCAAGCTCGGAGTCACCGTAGGTGTAGCGCTCGCTCATCGGCCGCGACGCTACCATCGACGGATGCGAGACCTGTCCGCGCTCCCGAAGGCCGAGCTCCACCTCCACCTCGAGGGCGCGATGCGCATCGATACCGTGCGTGACCTCGCCGACCGACAGGGGCTCGCGCTTCCCTCGGGACTCACCGACGACGGCTGGCACTTCGCCGGCCACATCGACTTCATCGAGCAGTACGTCGCGATGTGCTCGCTGATGAACGACCTCGACGACTTCCACCGACTCGCCTACGAGATGTGCGAAGACCTCGCGGCGAACGGCGTGCGCTACGCGGAGGCCGTCTTCTCCCCGTCGAACCACGCCGAGCGGCTCGGCGGCGACTGGTTCGGGCCGATCGAAGCGATCCTGGACGGGCTCGCCGCGGGCGAGCGCGACACCGGCGTCGTCGTGCGGCTCGATCCCGACATCGTGCGCGACCTGGGCATCGAGCAGGCCGACAAGGTCCTCGAGGTCGCCCTGAAGTACGCGGGCCGGGGCGTCGTGGCGCTGAACGCCGCCGGCAGCGAACGTACCGACGTCGGGGCGTTCGCGCACCACTTCCGAGCGGCGAAGGAGGCCGGCCTGAAGTCGGTTCCGCACGCGGGCGAGTGGGCGGGCGCCGCGAACGTCTGGGCGACTTTGGAGCATTACCAGCCGGACCGCATCGGGCACGGCGTGGCGGCGGCCGGCGATCCCGAGCTGATGGCGCGGCTCGCCGACCTGGGCATCCCGCTCGAGGTCTCTCCCGTCTCGAACGTCGCGACCGGCGTGCACGCCAGTTTGGCCGATCACCCGTTCGAGCGGCTCCGGGCGGCCGGAGTCGTCGTCACCCTCAACTCCGACGATCCGCCGATGTTCGGCGCGTGGCTTACGGACGTGTACGAGGCCGCGCGAGCGACGTGGCGCTACACCGACGAACAGCTCGCAGAGATCGCGCGGACGGGGGTTCGCGCGAGCTTCGCCGACGACGAACTGAAGGCCGCGATCGACCGCGACATCGGCCGATGGCTCGCCGGCGCTAGCGGGCCTTCACGCTGACGGAGTTGAAGTAGACCGCCTGCGTCGGCTGCTGCCCGGAGAGACCGGCGGCGGGATCCGCGATCGGCAGCTGCTGGATCCGCTGCGCGACGTCGAGCCCCTTCACGATCGAACCGAAGATCGTGTAGTTGGGCGAGCTGTCGAGGTTCTGCCCGTTGGGGCCGGTGATGATGAAGAACTGCGAACCGCCGCTGTTGGGGAGGGCTCCCTTGGCCATGGCGATCGTGCCCGGCACGTAGGTCTCCGCACCCTGGAGCTCGTCGGGGATCGAGTACCCCGGTCCGCCGCCCCCCGAGCCAGTGGGGTCGCCCGCTTGGATCACGTCGATCGACGTGTCGAGCCGGATCACGTACTGGCCGTCGAAGTACCCCTTGTCCGCGAGGAACACGAAACTGTTGACGGTCTGAGGTGCCGCCTTCGCGTCGAGCTCCACCACGATCGTCCCGCACGAGGTGTCGAAGGTCGCCGTATAGGTCTTCGAGGGATCGATCTTCATGGGCGGAGGACCCGCGAACTGCGGCTTGGGTTCGCCGGCGGACTTCGGCGCGCTGGCGCCACAGGCGACGGTGGTAGGCGCCGGCTGCGGATCGACCGTGCCGATCTGCGCGCCCGGCTTCCCCGACGCCGATGCAGAAGGAGAGCCGATCGCGGAGGTGTCCTCACCCCCGAAGAGGGCCGCCGCACCCGCGGCAAGGAGCACGACCGCCGCGCCCGAAGCGATGCCGCCGAGGATCAGGTTACGGCGCCGCCGTGCCGCGCGGCGCTCGGCCTGCCGGCGAGCGGCGAGCTTGGCGAGCTGTCGTTCTCGTGCGCGACTGGGCATACGGCGACCGAGGTTACCGGATGCCGAGCAGCTCGAACGCCAGCCCGTCGAGGATGTCGGTCTCGCTCACGAGCGCCCGATCGAACCCGAACCGGCGGAGCGTCTCGACGAAGATCACGGCCCCGGCGACGATGACGTCGCCGCGACCGGGCGCCATGACCGGGAGCCCGGCCCGTTCCGCGTTCGTCATGCGCGCGAGGTCGAGCAGGATGCGCTCGGCGTCCTCGAGCGAGAGCCACGAGCGATGGATCGCGTCGGGGTCGTACCGATCGAGCCCGAGCGAGATCGCCTGGAGCGTCGTCGCGGTACCGGCGACCGCCACGAGCGTCCGCGCGTCGCGCGCCCCGGGGATCGCGGCGGCGGCCTCGTCGAGACGCTCCTCCACCTCGGTCACGAGGGCGGCCAGATCCTCGGGGGCCGGCGGATCGTGCCTGACGAGCCGTTCGGTCAATCGGACGCTTCCCATCCGCGTCGAGATCGCGTCCGCGACCTCGCCGGGAAACTCTCCCGTCACGAACTCCGTGGAACCACCGCCGATGTCGAAGAGCAGGAACGGGCCGGACGCATCGGCGGGGTCGAGGCCGACCGTGCCGCCCAGGAACGAGAGGGCGGCCTCGTGCTCGCCGGTGATCACCTCGAGCGGGCTTCCCGCGATGCGGCGTACCGCGTCGGCGAAGACGTCCCGGTTCTCGGCGTCGCGCACCGCGCTCGTGGCCGCGACACGGATCTGCCGGGCGCCCAGGTGCCGGGCTTGCCGGCACGCCCGCTCGATCACCCCGAGCGTCCGATCGAGCGCCTCCGGCTCGATCCTGCCGTTCCGATCCACGCCCTGGCCGAGCCGGGTGATGACCATGTCCCGCGCGAGCTCCGTGGGGGTCGTGCCGGCCGCGCCGCGCTCGACCACCAGGAGCCGGGTCGAGTTCGTGCCCTGGTCGATCACGGCGATCCGCTCGGATAGCCGGGCGGGGTGGATCGGCTCGGCGCGCTCGGCCGTCCACGCACCGACCGGATCGTCGCCTCCGGCGAGGTGGTACGCGTAATGCGCGTGGAGACACTTCACGCCGGTTCTGGTGCCGGCGACGCCGCCCCACGCCCGAGCCTCGGTCAGCTCGGCAGCCCGTTCATCGGCGTACGCTCGATGCGCCGCCTCCAGCGCTTCGTCGAATGCCTCGTCGTCGTGCACCCGGTCGTTCAGCCGCGCGATCCAGCCTTCGGACTCGATGCGCGACACCGCCTTCACCGCGTCGGGGCAGGTCAGCCAGTAGGTGGTGGGGAACGGATCGCCGCTGGCGTCGAGCGGGGCGTTCCGGATCACGAGCGGATGCCCCCCCGTGCAGCGCGCCACGACGGCGAACGGGGTCGTCGGCTCCCTGCCCAGCTGCTCGCGCACGAGCGCGAGATCCGACGAACGCAGCTCGCGGTGCGACACCGCTCCCGGTTCCATCGGTCCATCGTCGCAGACCGCGAGATACTGCCGCCCATGCCCGATCCCGCGTTCGTCTCGCTCGAGACCGCGCGTCTCGTACTGCGACGGTTCCGTCCGGCCGACGCGCCGGCGTTCGCGGCCTACCGCGGCGATCCCGAGATCGCGCGGTACCAGTCGTGGGACGCGACCTACGCGCTCGTCGATGCCGAGCGGTTCATCTCATCGCTCGCCGGCGCGCACCCGGGCGAGCCGGGCGCCTGGTTCCAGTTCGCGGTCACCGATCGAGCGACGGGAGCGCTGTTCGGCGACTGCGCGCTCTGCGTCAGCGCACCCGACCCGGCCGTCGCCGAGATCGGCTACACGCTCTCGCGGGCGCATCACGGTCACGGATACGCCGGCGAGGCGGTCGAGGCACTGATCGGCTACGCCTTCCAGCAGCTCGGCGTCGACCGTGTACGCGCGATTGCCGACGAGCGGAACACGGCGTCGATACGGGTGGTGGAGCGTCTCGGGTTCGCGGCCGTCGCGCGCATCCACACGACCTTCAAGGGCGAGCGGTGCGTGGAGGAGACCTACGAGTTGCGGCGGGGAGGCCTCGACCGGTGAGCCGCGCTACTTCCGCTTGTGCTCGACGGCCCGCTTGTAGTCGACCAGGCTCTCTTCGCTCTGCCGCATGAACTTCTTCAGCATCGACTCGAACCCGGGGTCGGCGCCGCGACGCGGACGCCGCTCTGGCGGAGGGTCCTGCAGGGCTTTGATCGAAAGATCGATCTTGCCGTCCTCTTTGATGGCCAGAACCTTGGCCTGGACGACATCTTGCTCCCGCAGGTGTTCGTGGACGTCTTTGACGTAGTTCCGGTCGATCTCGGAGATGTGAACCAGTCCGAGCCTGCCGTCCTCGAGCTTGAGGAACGCGCCGTAGGGAGTGATGCGCTCGACGGTCCCGTCGATCACCGCTCCGATCTCGATCTCTGCGATCGGGTGAACCCCTTTCCGTGGTGGCGCGCAGGCGGTTCCCGGCGCCGGACGGCCAGTGTGCGGGAATCCACAGGTGGCGTCAATGTGATACAGCCCGGGGGGACCATCCTCCTGGGTTCGTTGAGATGGTGCTGGATTTGCGAGAGCATGGGCATGAACGGGTCCCCCCGACCGGAAGGAGCGCCCGTTGCGTCTGGCACATACCGCGATCCGCGTGGCGATGACCGCCGCGCTCATCGTTCCCGTCGTCATCACCCCTGTTGCATCGGCGCGCGCCGACACGTGCGCGTGGACCTCGATCTCAGTTCCGTCCCCCGGCACCGACTCCAGCACCCTGCTGGGGGTGGATGTGGCGTCGAGCACCGACGCGTGGGCCGTGGGATGGGATGCCTCGGTCGAGACGCCGGACCTGCGCCTGCCGCTCGCCGTCCACTGGGACGGGAGCGCCTGGGTCGAGACCCCGATGCCCGCGATGGAAGGGTTGTCGACCGAGCTCTCCGGGGTCGCCGCGGTCGCCGCCGACCAGGTCTGGGCGGTCGGCACCACGCGCAACCCCGTCACGCTTCGCGATCGGTTCATCGTCTATCGCTGGAGCGGGTCGGAGTGGACGATCGTGCGACGCGGACCCGAGAACGGGGCGCGCAGCACCTTGCAGGCGGTCTCGGCGGCGGCGCCCGACGACGTCTGGGCCGTCGGCTTCATCAACGACCGAACCATGACCCTGCACTGGGACGGCCAGCGTTGGATGCGCATCGCCAGCCCGAATCCCGGTCTGCGCTTCAACGGTCTCTACGGCGTGACGGCGGTCGACGCGGGCCGGGCCTGGGCGGTCGGGGACCGTCGCGATCAGCTCGACGGGAGCCCGTTGATCCTGCGGTGGAACGGCGTCGAGTGGGCGGTCAGCAGCGTGCCGGCCCTTCGTAACGTCGCCGGGTTCCGAGACGTCGACGCGACGTCTCGCCGTGATGCGTGGGTGGTGGGCTTCACGGGAGTGAAGACGCTCGCGCTGCACTTCGACGGCACCGCATGGCGTAAGGTCAACACCCCGAACCCGGCATCAAGCGGGAACGACCTCGACGGGGTGACCACCGTGGCGAGCGACGATGTCTGGGCGGTCGGTCAACGGATCGACGGCGAAGATCCCGGTCGCAACCTGATCCTTCATTTCGACGGCACGGCCTGGGCGGAGGTGGCCGCCCCCGATCCGGGCGTGCCGAACCGCCTCTACGACGTGGACGGATCCTCCGCCACCGACCTGTGGAGCGTGGGCCAGGCGCGCCTCGCAGGCATCCCGTCGACCCAGGCCCTCCAGGGCTGCGCCCCACCACCACCACCACCCGCGGCGTGATCACGATCGCGGTCGGCCGCCCCGCTCAGCAGGCGGGGGGAACCGGCGCGCCGTGCTTGGGCACCGTGACGAACGCGATCTCGCCCACGCGCACCATCCCGAGGCATTCGCGCGCCAAGCGCTCCATGTAGGCCGGGTCGTTGAACCGCTGCACCTTGGTCTGGAGATCCGTGTTCTCCCGTTGCAGGTCCTGGGTCTCTCGCTGGAGGTCGCCCAACTCGCCCCGCTGGTCCATGAGGGTCCGGAACGGCGCGACCGCGAACGACAGGAGCAGGAGCGCCACGATCGCGAGGCCGGCCGCGCGGGCAGAGAGACGCCAGGTTCGCTTCGCGCGATGGGCGCCAGTGCGGGCGCGGACGGCGGCAGGGGAAGGGGCCGCGGTAGTCATCGGCCTATCCCGACCCCGAGAGGAGGCTTGAGCCCGCATAGCGGGCGTGCTCGCCGAGCTCCTCCTCGATCCGCAGGAGCTGGTTGTACTTCGCCGTGCGCTCGCCGCGGCTCGGTGCGCCCGTCTTGATCTGACCGGCGTTCGTCGCGACCGCGAGATCGGCGATCGTCGAGTCCTCGGTCTCGCCGCTGCGGTGGCTGATCACGTTCGCGTATCCGTGACGGGTCGCCAGGGCGATCGTGTCCAGGGTCTCGGTGAGCGAGCCGACCTGGTTGACCTTGATCAGGATCGCGTTCGCGACGCCGTCGCGAAGCCCCCGCTCCAGCCGCTCGACGTTCGTCACGAAGTTGTCGTCCCCCACGAGCTGCACGCGCGATCCGACGGCCTGCGTGAGCGCGGCCCAGCCGGCCCAGTCGTCCTCGGCCATCCCGTCTTCGAGCGAGACGATCGGGTAGCGGTCGAGCAGGTCGGTCCAGAACGCCACCATGTCGTCGGAGGAGCGAGCCGCGCCCTCCAAGTGGTACGCGCCGTCGCGGTAGATCTCCGAGGTCGCGGGATCCATCGCGAGTGCCATCTCTTGGCCGGGGGTGAGGCCGGCCTTCGCGATCGCCTCCATCAGGAGATCGAGGACCTCGGCCGCCGTCCCGAGCTCGGGCGCGAAGCCGCCCTCGTCGCCGACACCGGTCGCGAGGCCGCGGTCGTGCAAGATCGACTTCAGCGTGTGGAAGCACTCGGCGCCCCACCGCAGGCCTTCGGAGAACGAGGCCGCGCCGACCGGCATCAGCATGAACTCCTGGAGCTCTAGCTGGTTCTCGGCGTGCACGCCGCCGTTGATCACGTTCATCATCGGCGTCGGCAGGACGTGCGCGTTCGGCCCACCGAGATAGCGCCAGAGCGGCTGGCCGCTGGAGTCGGCCGCCGCCCGCGCGCTCGCGAGCGAGGCGCCCAGGATCGCGTTCGCCCCCAGCGCCGACTTGTCGGCGGTGCCGTCGAGATCGATGAGCGCGCGGTCGACGTCGCGCTGGTCGAACGCGTCGAGCCCGGCGATGACCTCGGCGATCGGGCCGCGGACGTTCGCGACGGCCGTCAGCACGCCCTTGCCGCCGTACTCGACGTCGCCGTCGCGCAGCTCGAGCGCCTCGTGCTCGCCGGTCGAGGCGCCGCTGGGCACCGCGGCCCGACCGAATGCGCCGTCGTCCAACCAGACGTCGACCTCGACGGTCGGGTTTCCTCGGGAATCCAGGATCTGGCGGGCGCGGACGGACTCGATCAGCGACATGGGGACCCGATGGTACCGGACGCTCTCAGGCGTCCGGGGATTTCGCGGCAGCCGCCGCGAGGGGTCCTTCCCCGGGCGGCCACCGCGTGAAGTCGGAAGATCGCGCGGCCTCACGGAACCCGAGTCGCGCGTACCAGTGCTGCGGCCAGTCGTCGGCGTCGGCCCACAAAAAGACCCACTCGGCCCCGGCGCTTCGACCCGCCGCCGCCGCACGCAGCACCACCGCACTGGCGAGCCCTCGTCCACGGAACTCCTCGAGCGTGTCAACCGATTCCACCTGCGCCTCGGCACCGTCGACGAACAGCTCGCAACAGGCGGCGGGCACGCCGTCCACCCGCGCCATGAAGAACCGCGTCCCCACCTCGCGCTCGAGCTTGCGGCGATGGTCGACGAGAGACCGCACGTCGTCCTCCCGCGAGATCCACCGATCGCGCCGGAAGGTCTCCTCGAGCAGTGGGCGCAGTTGGTCGAACGTGGCCTCCTCGACCGAGGCCAGGTCGTGCACGCGATCGGGCTCGGCCATCTGGACCATCAGCACGCCCCGGTCTACCGCGAAGCCCTGATCGATGAACCCCATCGCCAATCGCTCGGCGTCGGCCGGGTCGGCGAACCCGACCTTGCGGTGGGAGCGGCCCGCGTCCCCCAATATCCGGTCGGCCTCGGCGATCCAATGTTCCGCGGGAGCGGCGGCGGCATCTTCGACCCACAGGAAGTTCGCCGTGAAGCGGATCGGGTAGTCGTCGTCGAGATAGGCCCTACCCCCCGGGAAGGGGATCACGCGAGATGTCGTCCGCTCATCGAGGCGACGGGCGAACGCGTCCGCGCGAGCGAGCTCGGGGTCGATCATGTTCCGAATCTACGGGAAGGGCTCAGACCGTGACGGACGCCGGATCGGCGTTGGCGCCGCACAGGAGCACGACGACGCGCTCTCCTGGCTCGGGCACGTACGCGCCGCTCATCATCGCCGCGAGTGTGGCGGCACCGCCGGGCTCGGCTACGAGCCGCAGCTCCCGCCATATCGCACGTTGTGCCTCGCCGATCGCCTCGTCCTGCACCAGCACCACGTGATCGACGTGTGCCCGGGCCACCGCGAACGCGATGTCCCCCACGCGGCGGGCGCCGAGCGAGTCGGCGGCGATGCCGCCCACGGGCACCTCGACGGGCTCCCCGGCCTCGAGCGCCGCATCGAGACATCGGCAGGACGCCGGCTCGACGGCCACCACCCGAATGCCACCCGCGAACCAGGAGGCGATGCCGCCGATCAGGCCGCCGCCGCCCACCGCGACCAGCACCGTGTCGGCGTCAGGCACTTGCTCAGCGAGCTCGATGCCGATGGTGCCCTGGCCCGCCACGACCTCGGGCTGGTCGAAGGGATGCATCCAGAACGCGCCGGTCTCATCTGCCCGCTCGTGGGCGGCCGCCGACGCGTCGTCGTAGTAGCCCTCGATCACTCGCACGTCGGCTCCCTGGTCGCGCACCCTCGCGATCTTGGCCTCGGGCGACGTCGAGGGCACGAAGATCTCCGCCCGATGGCCCAGGGTGCCTGCCGCGTACGCGACCGCGAGCCCGAAGTTCCCGCCACTCGCCGCGATCACCCCGGCGGGGGGTACCTCGGAGGCCAGCATCTTGCTGAAGGCGCCACGCGGCTTGAACGACCCCATGTGCTGCAGGAGCTCGAGCTTCAGGATGAGCGGTGCCTTGACGCCGAACGATCCCGGGCCGGGATCGATCACCGGTGTCCGGCGCACGTACCCTTGGATCCGGTCCTGCGCGGCGAGGATATCGCTCCGACTCGGCACCGCCGGGATCACGTGCTCACTCTTTCGTCTCGCGGAAGAGCGCACGGAGCTCGGCTTCGTCGGCTGTCTCCACGTCGATCCCTCGCTCTGCAGCGAGCGTCACGAACCGCTCGTATCGCCCGGAGAACGTCCGCACCGTCTGCCGGAGCGCGGTCTCGGCGTCGATCCCGTGCATCCGGCCCACCGCCACCGTCGCGAACAACACGTCGCCGAGCTCCTCCTCGGCGTGGGATGGATCGGCTGCCGAGGCGAGCTCGTCGACCTCCTCGCGAAGGGCAGCGATCGCACCCTCGACGCTCCGCCACTCGAACCCCCACCCGGCCGCACGCCGCTGGACCTTGGCCGCCCGGGCGAGGGCCGGAAGGGACACGGGGATGCCGTCGTCCACCGCGGCACGCGCACCCTGCTCGGCGACCTTGAGCTTCTCCCAGTTCACGAGCACCTCGTCGGCGCCGGACACGACGACCTCGCCGAAGACGTGCGGGTGCCGGTAGATGAGCTTCTTCACGAGGCCCTCGGCGACGTCGTCGATATCCCAGACGCCGGCGTCGGCCGCCATCTCCGCATGGAAGACGACCTGAAGGAGCACGTCGCCCAGCTCGTCGCGGATCGCGTCGGCATCGCCTGCGTCGATCGCCTCGAGCAGCTCGTGGGTCTCCTCGAGCAGATGCCGCGCGAGGGAGCGGTGGGTCTGCTCGGCGTCCCAGGGACAACCGCCCGGGCCGCGGAGTCGCGCCATGACCTTCACGAGGTCGAGCAGTCGCCCTCCCGCCTGGGACGCGGGGACGGGGCCGCCGGGAACGTGGGCGAGCAGCTCGTCCCCGCGCGACGGCCCCTCGCTCACGGCGTGGCGGGCGCCGTCGTCGGCGCCTGGTTCACCGGCGTCTGCGCCGTCGGGCTCTCGGTGGCGCTGGGATCGGTGCTGTGCACCGAGACCACCTGGAGCTGCTCAG
>JBDTNY010000122.1:0-5437 GCA_039933515.1 Actinomycetota bacterium | reverse complement strand
AGGGGGCACGGTGACGCAGGTCACCCAGGTGTGTGACGTGCGTCACTGGTGCCGGACCGACGTCGTAGCATCGTGGGGTCCCGCGACGGGCTGAGGATCGGAGGTCGGGGTGGCCAGGGAGGTCCAGATCGTGATCGATTGCGCGGATCCTGCGCGGCTGACGAGATTCTGGTCGAGCGCCTTGCAGTACGAGCTTCAACCTCCTCCTGAGGGGTTCGACAGCTGGCAGGCGGCGCTCGCCTCGTGGGGAGTCCCCGAGTCGGAGTGGAACAAGGCGAGCGCGGTCGTCGACCCGAGCGGTGCGGGGCCACGGGTCTTCTTCCAGCAGGTACCCGAACCGAAGCAGTCCAAGAATCGGGTGCACCTCGACATCCGTGTCGGCGGGGGGCCCGAGACGCCAGCACCCGAGCGACGGGACCGTGTCGATGACGAGGTGGCACGCCTCCGGTCCGAAGGCGGGACCGTCATCCGTGTCGTCGAGGAGCGGGGTGAGCGCTGGGTCGTGATGGCCGATCCCGAGGCGAACGAGTTCTGTGTCACGTAAACCTGGCACCCGGTATCCCCATGGCCAGGGCCATGGGAGCTCAGGGGGTGGGACTCGAACCCACAACCTACGGACTATCAGTCGCGAAACGGCCTTGCAGTGGCATGCCCGTCACGTCCTCTTGTCGACGATGTACACGCTGCACGGCGAGTGTCGCAAGACTAGTGTCGGGACCGAGTCACGGACCGCCCGCCAGACCTCTTCGTCACGGTCACCACAAGTCATGGGCGCCCGCACACGGCCCGGCCGGCACAACGAACCGGGGGGGGCCGGGGGGGTGCCACCACGCGCCTGTAGGGAGCCTCCACGCAGGGGAAGCGCAGGTCGACCCCCTTCCGGGCGGCACACCGACGGGCGAGGATACGGTCATGGATCGGCTCGATACCCGCGACCGGCGTGACGTCCCGGGCCCGGAGGCTCGGAGGGATGACATGACGGAGCAGGCCGCCGGTCGACTCGTTCGCGGACTCTGGATCGCGGCGGCATCGTTGTGGTCGGCGACCGTGGTGATGATCGCGATCGACCGGCCGCCCGAGGTGATTCCGACGATCCTGCTAGGGCTGCCCATCGCTACGTACGTGGCCGTCGGTGGGCTGATCGCGCGCCGCCGGCCGGAGAACCCGATCGGGTGGCTCTTTTGCGCCGTCGCACTCTCGTTCGTGCTCCTTCGGTTCGGGTTCGCGTACGCGCAGGCCGGACTCGGGGGCGACCCCGGTCTCGGCTCTTTCCCCGGCGCCGCGGCCGTCGGCTGGATCGGGGTACTCAGCGTGATGGTGGTGCTGCCGATGGCGCTCCCCTGGTTCCTGCTGGTCTTCCCCGACGGGCATCTGCTTTCGCGTCGGTGGCGCGTCCCGCTCGCAGCGGCGCTGCTCGGCGGTGCGCTCATCCTCGTCGGCGCCACTGCGGACGTCGCCTCCTTCGACGGGACGATGCGGCTCGCGCCTCCAGGCTGGCTCGTCCGCATCCCTGGGATCGGGGGCTCCGTCGGCGCCGGGGCCACCCTGGCCGCCCTCGCGGCGTTCGCTGGCCTGGCCGCCATGATCCTGCGCTTCCGTTCCTCGTCATCCGTGGCCCGCCAGCCGCTCCGGCTTCTCGTCGGGGTGATCGCCTCGATGGGGATCACCACCGCGGCCGTCGTCCCGATCATCCTGGGCTCCGGTGGTGCGGACTGGTCGTGGCTCGCGTTCGTCCTTGCCTTCCTCGTCGATGGTTTCGGGGTCCTGATCGGGATCCCGCTCGCCACGGCGGCCGCGGTGCTCACGTACGGGCTGTACGACGTGGGCATCGTCGTGAAGAAGACGGTCGTGTACGTCGTGCTGGTGATCTTCTTCCTCATGCTCCTCGGTTTCGTAAGCCTCATCCTCTCCCCGTTGGCGTTCATGGGTAATTCCGGGGTCGATGCCCGAGGGGGGAGCGCAGTGGCCCGGATCGTGGCGATGGGGGCCGTTTTCCTCGTCGTGTTGATCCTCTCGTTCCGCCCGATCCAGCGCCTCGCCCGACGGGTCGTGTTCGGTCGCCGGGCAACGCCCTACGAGGCGATGACCGAGTTCTCCGAGCGCATGGGCGAGGCCTACGCCACCGACGACGTGCTGCCTCGGATGGCCGAGATCGTCCGGGCCTCGACGGGCGCCGACGTTACGCGGATCTGGCTCCTTCTCGGCGGCGAACTCCGGCCCATCGCCGCCGCGCCGAGCGGAGCGCTCGAGTTAGCGGCTATCACGCTCGAGGGCGATGCGCTGCCCGAGATCGAGGGCGTCCGCGCCTTCCCCGTCCGGCACCTGGGCGACCTCCTGGGCGCGCTCACCCTCACGATGCCCGCCGCCGAGCCGCTCTCGAAGACGAGCGAACAGCTGGTGTCCGATCTGGCGTCACAGGCGGGGCTCGTGCTGCGCAACGTGCGCCTGATCCAGGAACTGCAGGAGTCGCGCTTACGGATCGTCTCCGCGCAGGACGAGCGGGCGCGGATCCTGGAGCGCAACATCCACGACGGAGCGCAGCAGCAGCTCGTCGCACTGTCGGTGAAGCTCGGGCTGGCCGAGCGCCTCGCCGCGTCCGATCCGGCTAAGGTCGCCCCCCTCCTCGCCGATCTGAAGCTGGAGGCGACCGACGCACTGGAGAACCTTCGCGATCTGGCCCGCGGGATCTATCCGCCGCTCCTGGCCGACAAAGGCCTGCCGTCCGCCCTCACCGCGCAGACCCGCCGATCACCCATCCCCGTATCCGTGGCTGCCGACGGCGTGGGCCGGCTCCCCCAGGCAGTGGAGGCGGCGGTCTATTTCTGCTGTTTGGAAGCCCTGCAGAATGTGGCAAAGTACGCGAACGCCTCGAGCGTGACCGTCTCGCTCGAGCGCGGGAACAGCCGCCTCACGTTCGCCGTGACCGACGACGGGGACGGGTTCGACGTGGCGGGCGCACGATCGGGGACCGGCCTGCAAGGCATGGAGGATCGGCTCTCAGCGCTGGGGGGCCGCCTCGACGTCCGGTCCGAGGTCGGCCACGGCTCCACCGTGACGGGCAACGTGCCCATCACCGAGGAGCGCGGAGCGTGAAGCGACCCACACCGCCCGCACGTTCGCACGGGCCGGACTCGACGACCGACGGCGGCCTCGGCCCACTCGGTCACTCCACGACGAGCGTGCCGGTCATGTCCTTGGGGTGGATGTCACACTGGAAGACGTACACCCCGGCGTCGAGTGGCTCGATGCGATAGGCGATCGCGTCGCCGGGATACGCGAGTTCGCCGATGAAGACGGCTTCGGACTCGGAGGTCTCGATCGCGACGTTGTGATTCACCTCGGTCTGATTGACGAGGTCGATACGCCATGGCTCGCCGGCCGGAACCAGGAGGCACTCGACAGGGAAGGCGATGTGCCGCACGCGAAGCGTGATCTCGGTGCTTGGACGTCCGGGGCAGGTCGGGGCCGGTGTTGCGGTGGGGGGCTCCGATGTCACGGAGGGTGCCGTGGACTCGGAGGAACTGCTCGGGGTGCTCTGAGCTTGTTCCCCGCCGTCACCGCACGCTTGGAGCGTGACTGCGAGTAGGAACATGGTGATCAGCATCGATGCTCGTAGCATGCGCACGGCGGCCGATCGTAGGAGCCATTGGTCTGCGGCGCAACCTGGCGGCTCGGGGATCACGCGCCGCGGGTACGTCGCGATCGAAGGGGGCGAGCGTCCGCCGAACGCCAACGAGCAAGAGACGATCTGCGCGTTCTTCGGATGGCCCGGTGCGCGGCGAGCGGTCCTTAGCTCGGCCTCACCTCGAACACGGCCGTCACGCGGCGGGTGACCAGGTGATTGAGCCATCACCGCTACGGTCATCCAGATCAGCCATGAAGTAGACCAAGGAACCCCCTCGGATGCGCCCGCGAGCAAGTTGTCGTTGTAGACGCGGATTCGAGGTTCAGGCTGACGGTTTGGCTGCCTCTGCGCGATCAGCTAGGTCTTGGAATGGTCGGACTGCACTCGCTTCGTCATTCTGCAGCCGCGCGCATGATCTCCGGGGTGGGGAGTGAAGGCAGGCCATGGGACACGGATCTGTTGCCTTTACGCTGACGGTCTACGGACACCTGTTCGACGACGACCTTGACGCCCTCGGAGAGGCTCTTGACGGGATCTCTCGCGGATTCCTTGCGGACTCGTCAGTTCCCTAAGTAGGCGGTCGCCCTGGCACTCACATGATCTGACCTGCGCCTTTGAAAGCTCCGGGGGTGGGACTCGAACCCACAACCTACGGATTAACAGTCCGCCGCTCTGCCGGTTGAGCTACCCCGGAACGTGATGCGCCGCGCAGTCTACCAGCGGCCATTCGCCGGCCTCTGACGGTAGGCTGTGCGCCACACGCTCGCTTCAGTGCTTCGACACGAAAGGTCGTCCGATGAAGGTTCGCAACCTCCTCCTGCTCGCCGGCGGCGTCGCCCTCGGCTACAAGCTCGCCCAACGGATGCGCGAGGACGACCCATACGTGGTCTCGGGCCCGCAGCGCGAGAAGTCGGGCTCGGCCCCGCTCCGGATCGTCACCGGCCAAGCGCAGCGGATCGTGGATCAGGCGGGCGTGCTCAGCCTCGATGCGATCCGGCGCACGCGGGTAGCGATCCAGTCGCGGCTCGGCGATGGCGAAGCAGACGACGCGGCCTGGAACTGAGGCGAACGCCTCCGAGCGCTACTCGAGATAGTCGCGGAGCTTCTGCGATCGGCTCGGGTGCCGCAGCTTCGAGAGCGTCTTCGACTCGATCTGACGGATCCGCTCCCGCGTGACACCGAACTCGCGGCCCACTTCCTCCAACGTTCGAGGGTGGCCGTCGACGAGCCCGAACCGGAGTTGGATCACCTTCTTCTCGCGCTCGCTGAGCGTGTGCAGCACGCTCTCGAGCTGCTCCTGCAGCAGGATGAAGCTGGCCGCGTCCACGGGCACCACGGCCTCGGCGTCCTCGATGAAGTCGCCGAGGTGCGAGTCTTCTTCCTCACCGATCGGGGTCTCGAGCGAGACGGGCTCCTGCGAGACCTTCTGGATCTCGCGGACCTTCTCGGCGCTGATGCCCATGACCTTGCCGATCTCGTCCGGCGTCGGCTCGCGGCCCAGGTCCTGCAACAGCTGGCGCTGCACGCGCACGAGCTTGTTGATCGTCTCGACCATGTGCACGGGGATCCGGATCGTGCGCGCCTGGTCGGCGATCGCCCGGGTGATCGCCTGGCGGATCCACCACGTGGCGTACGTCGAGAACTTGAAGCCCTTGTCGTAGTCGAACTTCTCGACCGCGCGGATAAGGCCCAGGTTCCCTTCCTGGATCAGGTCGAGGAAGAGCATCCCCCGTCCCACGTATCGCTTGGCGATCGAAACCACCAGGCGCAGGTTCGCCTCGATCAGCTTGCGCTTGGCGAGCTGGCCGTCGC
>JBDTNY010000121.1:0-19656 GCA_039933515.1 Actinomycetota bacterium | reverse complement strand
GCCCACCATGACGGGGATGTCGAACGCGGGGATGAACTTCTTCAGGTTGAGGGGCTCGTGTTGGGTCGAGACGTGCTCACCCGAGACCACCGTGCCCTGGATCACCAGGATGTCGAGACCCGCAGCCAGCACGATCGGCGCGTACTTCTCGACGCGCTGCGGGGTGAGCGACGCGCAGCTCGTGACGCCGCCCGCCTTGATCTCCTCGACGCGCCGCCCGATCAGCTCCTCCTTGATCGACTCCGCGTACAGCTCCTGCATCCGGCGGGTGGCCTTCTCGTCGGAGAGCTCCGCGATCTCTTCGTAGATCGGCTCGGGGTCCTCGTACCGGGTCCACAGGCCCTCGAGGTTCAGGCAGGCAAGCCCGCCCAGGTTCCCGATCGCGATCGCGGTGGCCGGCGAGACCGCCGCGTCCATCGCGCTCGCCATCATCGGCAGCGGGAAGGTGTAGGCGTCGATCTCCCACTCGATGCTCACGTCCTCGGGGTCGCGCGTGCGCCTCGACGGCACGATCGCGACCTCGTCGAATCCATATGCCCTACGGGCGGTCTTGCCGATCCCGATCTCGAATTCCATCCGCTCCCCCACGTCGTGCCTGCCCCGGAAACGCAGAACGCCCACCCGTTTCCGGATGGGCGTCACTCCCTACATGGGTGAAGGGTACCACCGGCGCCGGGCCCGGGTTCCGGGACGGCTCGGTGGTCGCGTCCAGCTCGTCGAAGCGCGGTCAGGCCTCCTTGACGACGTGGCCGGTGTCGGCCACCCGAAGGTCGGTCAGGCCGGAGTGCAGCCGGTCGCCGGTCACCATCACGGTGTCGTCCTCGATCCGCCCGAGCTCCTTCAAGCGCGTGAGCACGGCCTGGAGCGACTCTTCGGGAGTCTGCGACTCCGTGTCGACGACGAGCTCGGGATTCTCGGGTACCTCGTACGGATCGTCCACGCCGGTGAAGCCGGTGATCTCGCCGGCCAGGGCCTTCTTGTAGAGACCCTTGGGATCGCGGTTCGCAGCGATCTCGGCGACCGTGGCGTGCACGTAGACCTCGACGAACTCGCCGATCTGCGCGCGGCAGGCGTCACGCGTCTCCTTGTAGGGGCTGATCGGGCAGCAGATCGTCGCCACGCCGTTGCGCGTGAGCAAGTCGGCCACGAACCCGATCCGCATGATGTTGGTGTCCCGATCTTCCTTGGAGAACCCGAGACCCTTGGACAGGTTCTTGCGCACCTCGTCGCCGTCGAGGATCTCGGTCTTCAGGCCGCGCGCCTGGAACTCGTGGTACAGCATCTCGGCGATCGTCGACTTGCCCGAACCGGACAGGCCGGTGAACCAGACGGTGAAGCCCTTGCCTTCGGTCACGTGAGGAAACTCCTTCCGACGGCGCCGTGTGGCGCCTCGATGCCGTAGATGGAAAGGATCGACGGGCCCACGTCGACGAGGCTGAGCCCGTCGACCTTGCCCGTTCGCTGCCCCGCGAGGCCTTTCATGATGAAGATGCCGTCGCGGTCGTGGTTCGCCCCGTCGGGGCCGGTGTCGTTCTCGTAGGTGTACAGGCTTTCGTTGCCCACCGCCCCCACCGAACGCCACTCCAGGTCGCCGAAGTAGACGATCAGGTCGGGCGCGATGCCGTTGACCTCCGGGTACACGTCCTGCGGCTTGTGGACCTTCGTGCCCAGCGGCGTGCCGTCGGGCCCGGGAGCGGCCTCGAGCTTGGCGATCAGCTCGTCCCGCACCGCCTCGTACTGCGAGGGCTCCACGATCCCCTGCGGCTCGCGGCCCTTCACGTTCAGGAAGAGACGGCCGTAGTAGCCGCCGTCGCCCCAGGCCACGGTCCGGCTCCAGTCGATGCTCGCGTCCTTGATAGGCGTGGGCTTGCCGACCATCTCCGCGAGGGTCAGGTAGCCCTCCTGGATCAGCCAGTCGTTGAAGCAGAGGCCGCCCATCATCGGGCGCGCGCCGTGATCCGACATGACCATCGTGACGGCATCGTCGGGGATCAACTCCATGAGCGAGCCGACCTGCTGGTCGAGGAAGCGGTAGTAGTCCTGGAACACTTGCTCGTACTTGTTCCCCGGCTCGTAGAGGGGGTGCCGCGGGTCGTAGTACTGCCAGAACACGTGGTGCAGGCGGTCCGGGGCGATGTCGCACAACATGAAGAAGTCCCACGGCTTGTTCTGGATCAGCCGGCGGCCCACCTGGAACCGCCGCTCCGTCATCTTGAAGACCTGGTCGAGCGCGACGTCGAAGCCCGCCTCACGGAAGTTCGGGATGTCGAAGATGTACTGCCCGGCGCCGCCGAGCTCTTCCTCGATCTCGACCTCGAGCGCCTGCGGATAGGCCCAGCTGGTGGCCGAGGGCGGCGTCAGGAAGCAGCCCACCCGCCAACCGGGGAACTCCTTGGGCGGCGGGAACGAGGGTGGCACGCCGATCAGCACCGACCGCTTGCCCTGGGCGCCGAGATCATCCCAGACGGCGTTCGCCTTGATCGAGCCCGAATGCGCGATCGACAGCCCGTCGTAGGACGTGTCCTTGCGATTGCGGAAGCCGTAGATGCCGAGCTGGCCGGGAACGCGACCGGTCATCGCGCAGGCCCACGCGGGCACCGTGATCGGTGGCGTGATCGACGCGAGGTCGCCGTACATGCCCTCGCCCATCAGCTTGGCGATGTTGGGTACTTCGGCGTGGAGATCGTCGAACAGAAGCTTCGGGGTTGCGCAGTCGAGCCCGATGACCGCGACCCTGGGACCTTGCTGCATGCGTGCGTCCTTCCGAAGGTGGGGAGCCTGAAAACGTTGCGGGCGCACCGGTTTCATGGCGTATCCGCTCGGTTCAGCCATCGTATCAACCCGGTCAGAGGGCCGACCAAGCTGAGAGGATGCACGGTTGTGAAGCTTCTGCGACGGATCCTCAAGACGCAGGCGGTCCTGTGGGCCGCGTGGGGCCTTTCGGCGATCGTGGTCCCTCGTTGGGTCGTCGAGACGGTCATGCGCCAGCCGGCGCTCAGCGATCCGGTCTGGCTCCGAACGATCGGGGTCATGAGCGTTGTGTTGGCGCTCCTGATGGCGCTGGTCTCGCAGAAGCTCGAGGACGTCTGGTGGTGGTCGTGGGCGTTCGCGGTCCTCCAGATCGGGGCCGCGACCGTGTTCGTGCTGCACGCGCTGGTCGATCTGCCCGACGGCGCTTCCGCGTGGCCGTGGTGGGCGATGGGTGCCGCGGGTGCGCTCCTGGGCGGCGGGCTCCTGTTCGGCATGGCCGAGGCGGGCCAGGAGAAGCCGTTCGTCTAGCCGGGGGTGCCCGGCCCGAGGATCTTGGCGAGCAGCACCGCAGTGTCGCCGCCCTCCCACTCCCCGGGAAGATCCCGCACCAACACGAACCCCATCTGCTCATAGAACCGACGCGTGCTCCGATAGCCGTCGTCGGGCTCCTCGCCGGGATCGTTCGGCGACACCGTGAGGACGGCGAGGATGCGGCGCCCGTCCAGCACCAATCGGGCGGCGAGGACATCGATCAGCACGTGCCCGATCCCCTCGCGACGACGAGGCGCGGCCACCGCCATCCAGGTGATCTCGGCCGAGGCGGCGAACCTCGGTACGGAGGTGCAGAACCCCACGACCTCGCCGTCCTCGACCGCGACGAGCCCGTCCTGGGAGCGGAGCGCCGCGGCCGCTTGCGCGCGGCCCACTGCCTGGCCGAAGTGATACGGGAGACCGAGGATGATCGTTTCGCAGGCTTCCGCATCGCGAAGTTGTAGGACGCGGATCTCGACGGTCACACGCCCGCCGCGGCGATCCTCGCGCGCGCGATCCGATCGGCGGCCTCGGCCGTGGTCGTGCCATCGCGCTCGGCCGTCCAGAAGACCTCCCCGAGGGTTTCGCCGATCCCCTCTAGGCGCCGCAATATCTGGTCGTCGTCCCACCCGAGGACCTCGTACCCCGCCAGGTGGATCACCCCACCGGCGTTCGCGACGTAATCCGGGGCGTAGAGGATCCCGCGCGCCGATAAGCGTCCGGCATCCTCGGGCGCGCCCAGCTGGTTGTTCGCGGCGCCGGCCACGACCCGGCACGCGAGCCGCGGGATCGTATCGGCGTTGAGCACCCCGCCTGTCGCGCACGGCGCGAAGACGTCGCAGGGAGTATCGGGCACGGCATCTGCGGGGACGCTCGATGCTCTCAGCTCGCTCGCGAGCGAGGCGGCGCGCCCGTCATCGACGTCGGAGAGCAGGACCGTGGCACCGGCCTCCGCCAGCAACCGGGCCAGCCGGGCACCGACCGACCCCACCCCTTGGACGAGGACGGAGCGGCCCGCGAGCGAGGGATCGCCGAACGCATGAGCGGCGCTCGCCGCGATCGCGTGGAACACGCCGGTCGCCGTCGCGCCACCGGAGTCCCCTGCGCCGCCTCGTTCAGGACTCGTGCCCATGACGTGAGGGGTGACTTCACGGACGACATCGAGGTCGGCGGGCCCGGTATTCATGTCGGCAGCGGTCACATACGTGCCGTGCAGGGCATCGACGAACGACCCGTAGCGCAGCAGCAGACCACGGCGGTCCTGCGAACCCGGCGCCGGGATCGACGGCACCGCCAGTACGGCTTTGCCTCCGCCGAAGGGGAGCCCAGCGGCCGCTTGCTTCATGCTCATCGCCTGGGCCAGCCGGAGGCCGTCGGCGAGCGCATCGTGCGGGCTCGCATAGACCTTCAGGCGTGTGCCGCCCATCGCCGGTCCCAGAGCGGTGCTGTGCACTCCTAGGAACATCCAGGCGCCGGACGGTTCGTCGTGGCGGACGGCGACGAGCTCGCCGTCCCACGATGCGATCAGGTCCTCGAACACGACGGGAGTCTATGACGCACGAGAGCGCCAGGCGCGACCCGACCGGACGCGACGAAGGCGGGGCCGAGGCCCCGCCTTCGCGGTGGAACGGATCTGGAGCGCCCCGTCAGTGCATGTGGCCGTGGCCGTCGCCGGCCGCGCCCTCTTCTTCCTCGGGCTTCTCCACGACGGCGCTCTCGGTGGTGAGCACCAGCGCGGCGATCGAAGCCGCGTTCTGGAGCGCCGACCGGGTCACCTTGGCCGGATCGATGATCCCGGCCTTCACCATGTCGACCCACTCGCCGGTCGCGGCATTGAAGCCCTTGTCGGACTCCGCGCGGATCTGCTGCACGATGACAGCGCCCTCGTACCCGGCGTTCGCCGCGATGCGGCGGGCCGGCTCGGACAGGGAGTCGCGGACGATGTTCGCGCCCGTCGCCTCGTCGCCGTCGAGGTCCAGCTTGCCGAGGGCGGCCTCTGCACGGATCAGCGTGACGCCGCCGCCGGGGACGATGCCCTCTTCCACCGCGGCGCGGGTCGCGCTGAGCGCGTCCTCGATCCGGTGCTTCTTCTCCTTGAGCTCGACCTCGGTGGCCGCTCCCACTTTCACCACGGCCACGCCGCCGGAGAGCTTGGCCAGGCGCTCCTGGAGCTTCTCGCGGTCCCAGTCGGAGTCGGTCTTTTCGACCTCGGCCTTGATCTGGGCGATCCGCCCGGAGACCTTCTCTTCGGAGCCCGCGCCTTCGATGATCGTCGTCGTGTCCTTCGTGACGACCACCTTGCGGGCGCCGCCCAAGAGGTCGAGCGAGACGCCATCGAGCTTGAGGCCGACCTCCTCGGAGATCACCTCGGCGCCCGTGAGCACCGCGATATCCTGAAGCATGGCCTTGCGGCGGTCGCCGAAGCCCGGGGCCTTCACCGCGACGGCGTTGAACGTGCCGCGGATCTTGTTGACCACGAGCGTGGCCAAGGCCTCACCTTCGATGTCCTCGGCAACGATCGCGAGCGGCTTGCCCGACTGCATGACCTTCTCGAGCACCGGCAGCAACTCCTGCACGCTCGAGATCTTCTTGTTCACGAGCAGGATGTAGGGCTCCTCGAGGACGGCCTCCATCCGCTCTTGGTCGGAGATGAAGTACGGGGAGATGTACCCCTTGTCGAACTGCATGCCTTCGGTGAACTCGAGGTCCATCCCGAAGGTGTTCGACTCCTCGACCGTGACCACGCCGTCCTTGCCCACCTTGTCGAGCGCCTCGGCGATGACCTCGCCGATCGTCACGTCGGCGGCGGAGATCGACGCGACCTGGGCGATCTCTTCCTTGGACTCGACGTCCTTGGCCTGCGCCTTGATCTCGTCAACCACCACGACGACGGCCTTCTCGATGCCCCGCTTGAGGGCCATCGGGTTGGCGCCGGCCGCGACGTTCTTCATGCCGGCCTTGACCATCGCGCGCGCGAGGACGGTGGCCGTCGTGGTGCCGTCTCCAGCCACGTCGTTGGTCTTGGTGGCGACCTCCTTGGTGAGCTGGGCACCCATGTTCTCCCACGGGTCGTCGAGCTCGATCTCCTTGGCGATCGTCACGCCGTCGTTGGTGATCGTGGGTGCGCCCCACTTCTTGTCGAGCACCACGTTCTGCCCCTTGGGGCCGAGCGTGATGGCGACGGCGTCGGCGAGCTTGTCGACGCCGGCCTCAAGACCGCGCCGCGCCTCCTCGCCGAACTTCAGCAGCTTGGACGCCACTGGTGCCTCCTTCGCGTGTCATGGGACCGGGCGGCTGCGCCGTACGGCGCGCGGCCCGCGTCCCGAAGCGTGATTCGCGTTACTTGGAAACGACGGCGAGGACGTCGCGAGCCGACAGGATCAGGTAGTCCTCGCCCTCGACCTTGACCTCGGTGCCGCCGTACTTGGAGTAGATGACGGTGTCGCCGGTCTTCACGTCGACCGGGATGCGCTTCGCGCCACTCTCGTCCCAGCGTCCCTCGCCGACCGCGACCACGGTTCCCTCGACGGGCTTCTCCTTCGCCGTGTCGGGGATCACGAGCCCAGACGCGGTCGTCTGGTCGCCCTCGTTGGCCTTCACGATGATCCGGTCCTCGAGGGGCTTGAGGTTGAACTCAGCCATGTGCGCTTCCTCCCTTTGCCGTGGTGCCGACGGTCGTTAGCACTCTGTGTGTGCGAGTGCTAACAGGATAGCGAGGTGAGAGCCAGATGGTCAACGCGGGAAGAAGGCGTGTCCCGGGGGGTGTGCGGACCCGGCCCTCGAGTCAGACGCCCTTGAGGAATGCGACCGTCTCGGCGAGCCCATCCTCGAGGTGGGTCCAAGGCTTCCACGCGATCGCGTTGGGGGCGCTCGAGATGTCGAGCGCGATCCGTCGCAGCTCTCCCGGCGGTAGCTGCCCGTGCTCGGGGGTCAGCTCGTACCCGATGATGTCGGCGAGCAGCCGGAAGAGGTGGTTCACGCTCGCCTCGAGGCCGGTGCCGATGTTGACGAGCTTGCCCGAGCCCCGGTTCATGGCCTGCACGAAGCCGTGCACGACGTCGTCGACGAAGACGTAGTCCCGGGTCTGGTTCCCGTCGCCGTAGATCGTGACCGGCTCGTTCGCGAGCATCCGCTGGGCGAAGATCGCGATGACGCCGGCCTCGCCGTGGGGATCCTGGCGCGGGCCGTAGACGTTGCCGAGCGCGCAGGCAGTGAAATCGAGCCCGCGGTATCGCTGGTAGAAGCCCAGGTAGTCCAGGACCACCTTCTTCGAGATCCCGTACGGCGACATCGGATGCGATCCCTGCGCGCTCGATTCCTTGGCCGGAAGCCGCCTCGGCTCTCCGTAGAGGGTGCCGCCGCTCGCTGCGTAGATGACCTTGCGGGCTTCGACCTTGGTCGCGCACTCGAGCACGTTGACGGTGCCCATGATGTTGATGCTCGCGTCCTTCGCGGGGTCGGCGAGGGACGGGCGAACGCCCGATTGGGCCGCGAGGTGGAAGATCACCTCCGGCCGGTGCCGCTCGAACAGGGGCAGCAGACCCTCGGCGCGCACGTCCATGTTGAAGAACGTGAACTCCTTGCCGTACCCGCGCGCCTCGGCGAGGTTGGCGATCCGCCCCGTGGTCAGATCGTCGACGCTGATCACGCGGTGCCCCTCGGCGAGAAGACGGTCGGCCAGGTGCGAGCCGATGAACCCGGCGCCCCCGGTCACCAGGACCGTGCTCACGTCGACAACCTTAGCTGCGGGTCGGCCCCGATGTCGAACATCGACCGATCACCTCTGGCGGCTCGCGCCGCGCCGAGACAGGCGATCATCGCGGCGTTATCGGTGCACAGGTCGAGCGGCGGGAACCACACCGTGAGCCCCGCGGCCTCGCCTTCGGCCCGCAGCCGCTCGCGAAGGCGCGAGTTCGCCACCACCCCGCCGCCCAGCAGCACGGTGCCGACCCCCGTCCGATTCGCCGCTTCAAGGGTTTTGCGCACCTGCACGTCGACGATCGCCTCCTGGAAACTCGCCGCCAGATCGGGCAGGTGCAGGTCGCGTCCGGCCGCACGTTCCTGCTTCACGTAGCGCAGCACCGCCGTCTTCAGCCCGCTCAACGAGAAGTCGAGGTCGCCGGAGGCCTCCATCGCCCGCGGGAAACGGATCGCGGCCGGATCGCCGTCTCGCGCCATGCGGTC
The DNA here is from genome assembly GCA_039933515.1 of Actinomycetota bacterium. Lineage (GTDB taxonomy): Bacteria > Actinomycetota > UBA4738 > UBA4738 > HRBIN12 > JAOUEA01. The sequence continues at coordinate 11,190 of JBDTNY010000121.1, read as the reverse complement.
GAGCGCGGGTCCTCCGGGGAACCCGAGCCCAAGCAGTCGTGCGACCTTGTCGAACGCTTCGCCCGCTGCGTCGTCGAGCGTCTGGCCGAGCACCACGTGATGGTGCGCCTCGGGGATGTGGACCAGCATCGTGTGGCCGCCGCTCACGATCAACGCGACGTACGGAGGATCGGGCGGCCCGTGCACGAGGAAGTTCGCCCACACGTGCCCCTCGAGGTGGTTGACCCCCACCAGCGTGGCACCGGTCGCCAGGGCGACCGCCTTCGCCGCCGCCATCCCCACGAGGAGGGCGCCGACCAGCCCCGGCCCGACCGTGACGGCGACCGTATCGAGATCGCCGAAGCCCACCCCGGCGGCAGCCAACGCCTCCTCCATGAGCGGGTTCATCGCCTCGACGTGCGCGCGGGCGGCCACCTCGGGCACGACGCCGCCGAAGCGCTCGTGGAGATGGACCTGCGAAGCGATCAGGTTCGAACGGACCGTGAAGCCGTCCTCGACCACCGCCACCGCGGTTTCGTCGCAGGAGGTCTCGATGCCGAGCGTGATCATGGTTGGCTCACCCCGGCTTCACGGCCCCGGGAAGCGAGGCCGAGATCTCATCCAGGCGCCGAGCGTAGGCAGTTCCGCGCACGTCGTCGGTCCACATGATCAGCGCGTCCTCGTTCAGGTCTTGGTAATAGTTGCGCCGGATACCCACCGGACGGAATCCGAACCGCCCGTACATCCGCTGGGCGCCCCAGTTCGTCACACGGACCTCGAGCGAGACCGCCTGCGCGCCCACCTCGACCGCCTGCCGCATCTCCTCGAGGAGCAGCCGGGTACCGATGTGGCGTCGATGCTGCTGCGGATCGACCGCGATGTTCGTGATGTGCGCTTCGTCGCCGTAGCAGATCATCCCCGCGTAGCCGACGACCAGCTTGTCCGCGCGAGCGACGAGATAGCAGCGGTTGTTGGGTTCGGTCATCTCGGCGATGAACAGGTTGGGGCTCCAGGGGCGGGAGTAAACCTGCCGCTCGATCGCCATCACCCCTCGTAGGTGACGGCGTCGCATGCGCCCGACCTCAAGCCGGTGCGCCGCGAGCTCGCTGATCCCACGCGATCTCAGCATCCGATCTCCTCAAGTACTGGGGAACGACGTCGACGAGACGGTCGTGCTCTTCTCGGATGAACCTGGGCACGGCGAGCTCCACGAGGATCGCCGCCTCCGGGTGCGCAAGGACCGAAGATCCGATCTCGACGTGATTTCCGAGCGCTTCGAGTTCATGGCGGTACAGCATCGCACCGTTGCCGACCGCCAACACCTCTCCGGGCGCCGCCTCCAGCTCGGCAGCCAGGTGGTCGGGCGAGGCGACGGTCGGCTCCGACTCCCGGAGGACCCCGCCCGGCACCGCGCGATAGACGGCGTAGAACACCTCGCCGCGACGTGCGTCGATAACGGAGACGATGCGTCGATGGGTGTGCCGCACCGCGTAGGCGAGCGCGTCGAGGCTCGAGATCCCCACGATCGGCACGTTGAGCACCTGCGCGAGCGTCTTGGCCGTCTGCACGCCCACGCGAAGCCCGGTGAAGAGTCCCGGCCCCACACCCACCGCGATGCCGCCGACGTGCCCGAGGTCGATGCCGCTCGATCGCAGGAGCTGGTCGAGCATCGGGGTGACCGACTCCTGCCGCGCGCGACCCGCGACCGAGGCCTTCGCCACGATCTCGGTCTCGGTCCCGACCGCGACGCTCGTCTGCGCCGTCGAGGTCTCGATGGCGACGACGATCATCGCGCGGCACCCCAGGGCGCGAGTGCCGTCGCCAGCGCCCGGCCGCGATCGACCCAGCCCGCGCCGACCGCCTCGACGACGATGCGCCGGGTTCCCTCGACGCCGGTGGGGTCGGCTCCCGTCAGGTCGATCCTGAGGCGATCGGAGGGCAGGAGTTCCTCGACGGCGTCCCCCCACTCCACGAGGAGCACGGCGTCCCCGTCGGCGATCTCGTCGAGGCCCAGGTCGACCACGTCCTGGATCCGCTCGAGCCGATAGATGTCGACGTGGGCGATCGTCAGTCGTCCCACGTACTCCTTCACGAGGACGAAGGTGGGGGACGACACGACGTCCTCGACGCCGAGGCCGTCGGCGACGCCCTGGACGAACGTGGTCTTGCCCGCCCCCAGCTCCCCGGTGAGGGCGACGGCGTCGCGGGGCCGGAGCACGGAGGCGAGCGCTCGGCCGATCCCGCGTGTGTCGTCGGCGGTCGGCGCGAGCAGCGTGAGGACCGCCATCGTTAGAAGAGCTCCAACTGATCGGGATCGGGAACGGGACCGTCCGACACGCCGGGCACCAGCCGCACGATCTCGCCGGGAGCCGGGGTTGGCGCCGTGTGCTTGGGATCGCCGCTGAGCTCAGGTACGGGTTCGGCGGATGCCCCCATCGCGTCGAGCGTCCGCCGGACGAGCCCGAAATCATCGCGGAGCGCCGCGAACTGGGGAGACCGCTCGCCGCCGCCGTGCAGGATCGCAGCAGGGTGGAACGTGGGGATCACGGTCCGCCCGTGCCATCGATGCAGCTGGCCGCGGATCCGCGTGATGCCGGTCGTGGTGCTCAGCACGAACTTCGTCGCGAAGTTCCCGAGGGTGACGATCACCTGCGGCTGGATCAGCGAGATCTGTTCGACCAGCCACGGGGTACACGCCTCGATCTCGTCGGGCTGCGGATCGCGGTTGCCGGGAGGACGGCACTTGTTGATGTTCGCCACGTAGACCTCTGCCCGCGTGAGACCGATCTCGGCCAGCATCCGATCCAGCAGCTGACCGGCGGCGCCCACGAACGGCTCTCCCTGGCGATCCTCGTTCACGCCGGGCGCCTCTCCGACGAACATCAGGTCGGCGTGCGGATCACCGTTACCGAAGACCACCTGGGTCCTGCCTTCGGCCAGCCGGCAACGCGTGCAGGTCGACGCCGCGAGGGCCACCTCGGCGAGCGTCCGCGTCACGACGCCGGCTCCCGCCGTTCCCTGGTCTTCCCCTTCACGCTCGCCGTGCGACGGGCCGGACGGTGGACGGCCTCGGGGAGAAGCAGCGGCCGGGCGAACGCGCGGATCTCGCGATTCATCTCCGATGCCCGCTCGAGCATCGGCATATGGCCCGCGCCCTCGATCACGACGAGGCGGCCGTCGGGGAGCGTTCCGGCGAGCTCGATGGCGGCGGCGGGCGGCGTCACGCGATCGTGTTCTCCCACCACGACGACTGCCGGGACCTTGAGCCGCGGGAGGGCGTGGCGCATGTCCATCTCCATCAGTTCGGCGAGGCCGCCGGTCCACACCTCCGACGACGCCCGAGCGGCGAGGTTCACCACGTGATCGACCACGTGCTGCGGTGCCTCCGGTCCGAGCTGGGTGAGGCGCACCACGGCCCCGCGGAGGTCTGCAGGGCTCGCCAGCACCGCGCGCCGGAGCTGATCGACGCGGCGTGCCGTGGCCCCCAACCCCAGGCGTGGACGCACCAGATCGGTGATCGAGCCCATCGCACCCCTGAGGAGATCCGAAGAGGTCGCGCCCACGAGCACCACGCCAACCACGGAGGGTCCGAACAGCTCGGGACGCTGCTCGGCGGCGGCCAGGATCGCCATGGCCCCCATGCTGTGGCCCACGAGGACCGCCTGGCGTGCCGGCGACACCGTCTCGAGCACGGTCGCCACGTCACGGCCCATGGAGCGGATCGAGAGATCGCCGTGCGCGGCACGCCCGCTCCGCCCGTGCCCCCGCTGGTCCATCAGCACGCAGCGGAAATCCACCGACAGATCGAGCCATTGCTCGTGCCACGTGGTCATGTCGAGGCTGAACCCGTGAACGAACAGGATGACGGGGGCATCGTCCGGGCCGGCCGCCCGCACCGACAGCTCGGTGCCGTCGAAAGAGGTGACGGGGCCAAGGTCGTCCGGCGGGAGGTCCCAGAGACCGTGCTCGAGGTGATGTTCACGCCGGCGGTGGATCACCGTTCGACCGACGGCGCCGGCGACGACCGCGCCGGCGGCCAGGCCGCCGGCGAGCACCGCCGTTCGCTTCTTCGTCACGTCGCTCGCTCCTCGCCGAGATACTCCCTCGGCACGCGTTCGCCGATCCTGGTGACGATCTCGTAGCCGATCGTCTCCGCGTGGATCGCTAGTTCCTCTGCGCTCACGGTCTCGCTCCCCTGGGTCCCAAGCACCACGACCTCGGCGCCAGGTTCGGCCTCGAGATCGCCGCAGTCGACGAGCAGCTGGTCCATGGTCACGCTTCCCGCCACGCGGCACCGTTGCCCGCCGATCAAGACGTCGGCGCGCGACGACAGCAGCCGAGGGTACCCGTCGGCATACCCCAACGGCACCGTCGCGACCCAGGCGTCGCGATCGAGCCGGTAGTGGTGGCCGTAACTCGTGCGCGCACCGGCCGGCAGGCGCTTGATCATCGTCACCGCCGACCGCCAGGTAAGCGCCGGCCGCAGCCCGAGCGCCGTACCGACGCCCGGGGCGGGCGCGATCCCGTAGATCCCGATCCCGGCGCGCACGAGATCCAAGCGCGACTCGGGGTGGCGGATCGTCCCGCCGGTGTTCGCGGCATGCACGAACCGCGGCGCGTGACCGGCGGTCCGAACCTTCTCGACCACACTGCGGAACAGAGCCAGCTGCGCCTCGGTCGTGGCCCGGTCTTCCTCCGAGCGAGCGAGGTGGGTCCACAGGCCGTCGAGGGACAGACCGGAGCCGACGACCCGGTCGACGAACCCGTGGGCTGCCTCGGGGGGATACACGCCGACGCGATGCATGCCGGTGTCGACCTTCACGTGCACGCCGACCTCCGCCCCGTCCGCGGCTTCGACGAGCCGCGCGAGTCCCGCCTCCGAGTAGAGGGCCGGCGTGAGCGAGGCCGCCAAGGCCCGGCGCTCCGAGCCCGGGGGGAACTCCGAAAGCACGAGGATGGGAGCCTCGATCCCGGCTTCGCGCAGCCTGATCCCTTCCTCGACGAGCGCCACGCCGAGCCACGAGGCACCGGCTTCGAGCGCGGCGCGGGCCACCGGGAGGTCGCCATGGCCGTAAGCGTTCGCCTTGACGATCGCCATGAGCGCGCCTTCGGTGGGCGTGAGCGCGCGCACGTTGTGGCGGATCGCCTCGAGGTCGACGTCCACCCAGGTGGGGCGCGATCGGGTGGTCACGACCGCTCCAGATGTGCCACGGCCTCGGGGATCGCCGCGGCGATATCGCCGGCGAGCGTTCCCTCACCGGTCCGCCGCCCCGCGAGGCTCCCCGCGAGCCCATGCACGTACGCGGCCGCGGAGGCCGCATCGACGGGGCTGAGCCCTCGCGACAGGAGTCCTCCGATCACGCCCGTCAACACGTCGCCCGATCCCGCCGTGGCGAGCACCGGGCCTCCGGTGGGATTGATCCTGGCCGCGCCCGACGGCTCGGCGACGATCGTTCGGCTCCCCTTCAAGAGCGTGACGGCGTCGGTCTCTTTCGCGATGGCGCGCACGAGCTCCAGACGGTCGGTAGCCAGCTCAGGCGCACCGATCCCGGCGAGGCGCGCGGCTTCCCCGGCATGGGGCGTGAGCACCGCGTCCGCGACCCGGTCCGCCAGGTCCGACGCGTGGCCGGTGAAGGCGTTCAGGCCATCGGCGTCGATCACCAGCGGCACCGGCGAGGCGCGGACGAGGTCGCGGACGAGCCCCGCCGTCTCCTCGTCGGTCGTGAGACCTGGCCCGATCGCCAGGGCGTGCGCGCGATCGAGCAGTCCCAGGACCGCCGACAACCCATCCCGGCCGATCGTGCCTCGTTCGGTCGAGGGCAGCGGCAGGAAGATCGCCTCCGAGAACCGCGATTGGAGCGTGGGCACGATCTCCGCCGGCGCGGCCACCGTCACGAGTCCCGCGCCGATCCGGCCCGCGGCCTCCGCGACCAGACCGGGGGCGCCCACCATCCCCCGTGAGCCCGCCACGATCACGAGCACGCCCGTCGCACGCTTGTGCGTGTCGACCGGGCGCACCGGCAGCCACGCCGACACGTCGAAAGGCGTCACGAGGAACGCCCCCGCGTTCACGATCCCCTCGGGGAACCCGATATCGACGACGCGCACCGCCCCGGCGAGATTGGCTCCGGGCAGCATCATCACGCCCACCTTCGCCGCGCCGAACGTCACGGTGAGCTCGGCGCGGACGCCCGCGCCCTCGACCGCCCCAGTCGTGCCGTTCACCCCGCTGGGGATGTCCACCGCAACGATCGGAGCGGGCCCCTCGTTCAGCGCAGCGATCGCCTGGGCCCACTCGTCCTCGGGGAAGCCACGGAACCCGGTGCCGAAGATCGCGTCGACGGCCACGTCGGCCCTGGCGAGCTCATGAGACAGCGATGCGGGTGACCAGTCCCGAACGCTGACCCCGACGTCGTCCAGCGCGCGCAGGTTCCCGGCGGCGGGCTCACCGAGGGCATCGGTGGGCTCCACGGCGAATACGGTTACCCGCATCCCCCATCGGGACAGATGCCGGGCGGCAACGAGACCGTCACCCCCGTTGTTCCCTTTCCCGCAGACGACGACGCATCGCCTGCCGTACACGCCCCCAGCCAAATCCACCACCGCCCGCGCCACGGCGCGGCCTGCGCGCTCCATCAGGGCGCCGGCGGGCGTGCCGGCCTCCTGGGTAGCGCGGTCGAGCGCCCCGACCTCGTCCGGCGTCAGGATCGGCTTCACGACCGGACCGCCATCGCGAACGCGACCGCGTTCGTCTTCTCGTGGGTGAAGGTGATCATCACCTGGGTGACGCCGAGCATCGCGGCGCGCCGCGCGGCGTTGCCGCTGAGGGCGATGACGGGGGCGCCCGATGGATGACGCGTCACGCTGATGTCCCTCCAGTTCTTGCCGCGGTACCCCCCGAGCGCCTTGATCACGGCCTCCCGAGCCGCGAACCGCCCCGCGTACGACTCGGCCGGACGGGCCTTCGAGTCGCAGTAGGCGACCTCCTCAGGGGTGAACACCCGCGCGCGCAGCGTGGCGTGGCGGGCGAGCGCACGCTCCATGCGGGCGATCTCGCAGATGTCGACGCCGAGCCCGACGATCTCCACGGTCACCAGGCTACGCGAAGCCCCGGCCGCGGGCGGGCAGCGAACGCGTAGAACGGCTACTCGACGGTGACGCTCTTCGCCAGGTTCCTGGGCCGATCGACGTCGCAGCCTCGGAGCTTCGCGACGTGGTACGCCAGGAGCTGCAGCGGCACGGTCACGGTCACCGGCGCGAGCAGCTCCGGGGTCTCGGGCACGAACAGCACATCGTCGGCGAGCGAGCCGATTCGCTCGTCCCCTTCGGTCGCGACGGCGATCACGCGCGCCCCCCGCGCGCGCACCTCCTGGATGTTCGAGAGCATCTTGGGATACACGTGGCAGGTGGTGGCCACGGCCACGACGGGCACGCCCGCTTCGACCAGCGCGATCGGGCCGTGCTTGAGCTCTCCGGCGGCGAAACCCTCGGCATGCAGGTAGCTCAGCTCTTTCAGCTTGAGCGCTCCCTCCATCGCGGCGGGGTAACCCGTGTGCCGGCCGATGAACAGGAAGGTCGGCGCGTCCTGCACCTCCGCCGCCAGCGCCCGGCACTGGGCATCGAGCCCGATCGCCCGCTGGACGGCCGCGGGAAGCTCGTCCATCCGCTCGAGCACCTCGCCGATCTCCTCAGGGAACATCGTGCCGCGAACCTGCGCCAGGTACAGCGCCACCAGGTACTGCGAGACCATCTGTGTGGCGAACGTCTTCGTCGCGGCGACGCAGATCTCGGGACCGGCGTGCGTGTACAGCACGCCGTCGGCCTCGCGGGCTAGCGAGGACCCAACCGTGTTCGTCACGGCGATCACCTGCGAGCCTTGCCGGCGTGCATGGCGCGCCGCCTCGAGCGTGTCGATCGTCTCGCCACTCTGCGAGACCGCCAGCGTGAGGGTGTCGGATCCCAGCACCGGGTCGCGGTATCGGAACTCGCTCGCGATCTCGATCTCGACGGGAAGGCGCGTCCAGTGCTCGATCGCGTACTTCGCCACGAGGCCCGAATGGAACGCCGTCCCGCAGGCGACCACGAAGACCTTGGTGACCTCGCGCAGCACGTCGTCGCTGATGTGCAGCTCGTCGAGCGAGAGGCTGCCCTCGGTCGCGCGACCGCTGAGCGTGTCGCGGATCGCCGCCGGCTGCTCGTGGATCTCCTTCAGCATGAAGTCGTCGAACCCCGACTTCTGCGCCTGGGTCACGTCCCAGTCGACCGTGATCGGCTTCGGAACCACGGGGTTGCCCTCGAGATCAGTGAACGTCGCACCCTCGCGGCGAACCTCGACCATCTGGCCCTCCTCGAGCGGTATCACCGTCGTGGTGCGTTCGAGCACGGCCGGGATGTCGGAGGCGAGCAGCGTCTCACCGTCGCCCAGCCCGACGATCAGCGGCGACGACACCTTGACGCCCACCAGCAGGCCCGGCGCGTCCTGCGCGCAGACCACCAAGGAATACGCACCTTCGAGCTCGCGAACGGCGCCGCGAACCGCATCGGTCAGGGAGGCGGCGCCCCCCGCGAGCTGTTCCTCGATCAGGTGCGCCACGCATTCGGTGTCGGTCTCGGACGCGAGCGCGTGTCCGGCCTCCTCGAGCCGCTCCCGCAGCGACTGGAAGTTCTCGATGATCCCGTTGTGGATCACCGCGACCCGGCCGGTGCAATCCACGTGGGGGTGTGCATTCTGGTCGGTCGGCGCCCCGTGCGTGGCCCACCGCGTATGGCCCATGCCGGTGGAGCCTGCGGGGCTCCCATCGGTCGCGAGCAGCCCCTCGAGCTCGGAGAGCTTGCCGGAACGCTTCACGACCGCGAGCTCGCCGTCGAGGATCGCCACGCCGGCGGAGTCGTACCCCCTGTACTCGAGACGCCGCAGCCCTTCGAGCACGATGGGGAGCGCCTGGTCCGGCCCGACGTAGCCGACGATGCCGCACATAGAGGTCCACCCTAACAGCGGGGTCCGAAGCACCGGAACGGCCGAACGGCCGACGGTCGGCCCGGCTCAGGCTGTGCCGAGGCTGCGGGCAACCACCGCGGCCAGCTCGTCTGCGTGCCGCACGGCGAGCTCCTCGGTCTCGGCTTCCACCATGACGCGGACGAGCGGTTCGGTTCCGGACCGGCGCACGAGCACCCGGCCCTCATCGCCCAGCGCCCGCTCGACCGAACGCACGGCCTCCCAGACCTCGTTCGCCCCCTCGAGCGCCTCCCGATCGGCCACCTCGACGTTGATCATGCGTTGGGGATACCGACGCATCACCGAGGCCACTCCTTCGACGGTCGTGGCACGGAGTGCGACGAGCGAGAGGAATCGCGCTGCCGTAAGCAGCCCATCGCCCGTGGTCGCGTGCTCGCGGAAGATCACGTGCCCCGACTGCTCGCCCCCGAGGACGGCTCCGGTGCGCAGCATGTCCTCGAGCACATAGCGGTCGCCCACCTTGGACGAGATCACGTCGATCCCCGCCTCGCGCATCGCGTGGTGGAACCCAACGTTCGCCATCACGGTCGTGACGACGACATTGCCCGTGAGGCGCTCCTGCGCGGACATCGCGATCGCGCATGCAGCGAGCACCTGATCCCCATCGATGATCGCACCGCGCGCGTCCGCGAACAGAGCTCGATCGGCGTCGCCATCGAGGCAGACCCCCGCGTCGGCGCCGAGCCGAACCGCCGCCGCCGCGACCACCTCCGGATATAGCGCCCCACAACCATCGTTGATGTTGTCGCCGTCGGGCGTCGCGTGGATCGCGTGCACGGTCGCGCCCAGACGACGCAGGAGCTCGGGCGCCATCTCGGACGCCGCCCCGTTCGCACAGTCGACGACCACGGTCATGCCGTCGAGCGGCGCTTCCACGGCCCCGACGAGATGCTCCAAGTACCGCTCGCGGGCGTCACCGCCGGGCAGGACCTCTCCCGGCCGCTCTGCGCGCACCTCCGGTTGGAGGAGAAAGGCCTCGATCTCGTCTTCCAGCTCGTCGGGCAGCTTCATCCCGTTGGACGCGAAGAACTTGATGCCGTTGTACTCGGGGGGGTTGTGGGACGCCGAGATGACCACGCCGGCGGACGCCCCAGCCGCCACCGTGTGGAAGGCGATCGCGGGCGTTGGTTCGATCCCGGTCAAGATCACGTCGCCGCCGGCCGCGCGGATCCCGCCGACCAGCGCATCCTCGAGCCATTCCCCAGAGGCGCGCGGATCGCGACCCACCACGAGCAAGGCTCGCCCGGCCCCGTGACGGCCGAGCACGATCACCGCTGCTCGGCCGAGCGCGTATGCGAGATCGGCCGTCAGCTCGGTCCCGGCGAGGCCGCGGATGCCGTCGGTGCCGAAAAGCCTGCCCATGGGCGGGAAGGCTACCGGAGCGATGCGCAAGCGGCCGGGGAGAACCCCCAGGGCACGGGTGTGGGAGCATCCGAGGATGAGCGCCGATCTGACACGCGTCTACGCCACCACCGACCAGTTCGCGGGAGAACTCATGAGGGGCCGCCTGGAGGCCGAGGGCATCCAGGTCCTCCTCAAGGGTGAGATCGAGGGGCCCTACCCCTCGGGGCCTGTGTACCTGTGGGTCGCGGCCTCGGACGAAGCGAGGGCGAAGGCCGTCATCGACGCGGTCGGGTCGGGGGCGTTCGCCGTGACGGAAGACGACACGCTCGATGAGGCGGAGCGCGATGGGGCGGACGAGGCCGAGACGCCGAGCTAGCGCTTGGAGTACTGGGGCGCCTTGCGGGCCTTCTTCAACCCGTACTTCCGACGTTCCTTCTCGCGCGCGTCGCGCATCAGGTAGCCCTCGGCCTTGAGCTGGGCCCGCAGCTCAGGGTCGATGTCGATCAGCGCCCGAGCGATCCCGAGGCGGATCGCCCCGGCCTGGCCGCTGATGCCGCCTCCCTTGATCGAGGCGATCACGTCGTAGTCCTTCTCCCGGCCCACGAGGCGGAGCGGCGCCTGCGCGACCATGCGGTGCACGCGCGTCGGGAAGTAGTCGTCGAGGGCCCGTCCGTTGACCGTGAAGTCGCCGGATCCGCCGGGAACGAGGCGCACGCGCGCGACAGCCTCCTTGCGGCGTCCGGTGTTGATCTTCACTTGGGTGGCGGCCACGCGGGGCTCCTTACTCAGATTCGATCTCGGCGGGCTTCTTGGTGGCGGCGGGCTTCTTGGTGGCGGTGGGCTTCTTGGTG
>JBDTNY010000120.1:0-27151 GCA_039933515.1 Actinomycetota bacterium | reverse complement strand
CGACGGTTCTTCTCGGGCTAGAGGCGGCCGACGTGCGGTCGGCTCAGTGCGGTCGGCTCAGTGCGGTCGGCTCAGTGCGGTCGGCTCAGCGCGGCCAGCACGACACCGAGCGCGAGACCAAGCATCGTGGCTCGCAAGGCCCGGTCCCGCTCGGACGGATCGCCGAGCCCGGTTCCGGGCGCATCGTCTGGGTCGGGGCTGGGTTCCATCGCCGACTATGCTACGCGCCGATGCGAGTCTGCTTGATGCTCGAAGGCCAAGAGGGCGTGACCTGGCAGGAGTGGGTCGCCGCAGCGCAGGCCGCGGAGCGGCTCGGGTTCGAGGCGATCTTCACCTCCGATCACTACTTCAGCGTGATGCGCGCCCGGGACCGCGGGTCCTCCGACGCGTGGACGAACCTCGGCGGGATCGCGGCGGTCACCTCCACGATCCGCCTGGGCACGCTGGTTTCGCCGGTGACGTTCCGTGAACCCGCGGTCCTCGCGAAGTCGGCCGTCACGGTCGACCGGATCAGCGGGGGGCGCGTGGAGATCGGCATGGGCGCGGGCTGGTGGGAACAGGAACATCGCACCCACGGGTTCCCGTTCCCCTCTGCCGCCGAGCGATTCGACCGGCTCGAGGAGCAGCTCGAGATCGTGCACCGCCTGCTGACCGAGGACGAGGTCTCGTTCGCAGGTCGCCATTACCGGCTCGACGCGGCGCCATTCGCGCCCAAGGGCGTACAGGAGCCGCACCCGCCGATCATCGTGGGCGGCCACGGTGGTCCGCGACTCGCGGCGCTCGTCTCGCGGTGGGCCGACGAGTTCAACACCGTGAGCGGACCCCCGTCGAGCGTCCGCGAGCGGTTCCTGCGCGTGCGCGATCGGCTCGACGCGGACGGTCGCGATCAGTCGTCGCTCACCACCTCCCTCATGACCTGGTGCTACGTCGGCGCCACCGAGGCCGAGGCCTTGGCGCGGATCGAACGGGCGCGAGCCCGAGCGATGCGCGCGGGCAAGTTCGAGGACGAGCTCGCCGCCCTCCGCGACGAGTGCATCGTCGGCTCACCCGCTCAGGCTGTCGAGCGTTTGCACGAGTACGAGGAGGCGGGGGTGCAGCGCGTCATGCTCAACCACGAGCTGTTCGACGACCTCGAGATGCTTGAGGTCCTTGGCGCAGAAGTGCTCCCAGCACTATCACCCGGATGAGCCCGACGAGAGACTCCCGGGGACTGTCGGCGGCGCCTCCTCCACCGGGCTGGCTGGCCCATGTGCCGATGCTAGGCTGAGGACCTTCCCATGGCCGAGTTCTCGATCGATCGCTTCGTCGACCGCTACGCGCGCCGCACGCAGGGGATGTCGGCCTCCGAGGTTCGGGCGTTGTTCGCGGTCGCCTCGCGACCCGAGGTGATCTCCCTCGCAGGCGGCATGCCGTTCGTCCAGGCGTTGCCATCAGAGGATGTGCTCGAGGTGGTCAGACAGGTGCTCGACGAGCACGGCTCGATGGCCCTGCAGTACGGCGGCGGCCAGGGACACGTCGCCCTGCGGGCGCGGCTGTCGACCCTGATGCTCGAGGAGCACATCGTGGCCGATCCCGAGGACATGGTCATCACCACGGGTGCTCAGCAGGCGCTCGACCTCGTGGGCAAGATCTTCATCGACCCCGGCGACGTGATCGCGGTCGAAGCCCCGGCCTACGTCGGGGCGCTCACCGCGTTCGGTGCTTACGAGCCGCGGTATCTGCAGATCGAGCTCGACGAGGAAGGCATGATCGTCGATCAGCTGGAGGAGGCGTTCGTTCGAGGCGAGCGACCCAAGTTCGTCTATACCTGTCCGAACTTCGGGAATCCGTCTGGTGTGACGTTATCATACTCTCGCCGACAACGCCTCGCGAGCCTGTGCCGGGAGGCCGGCGTCCCGATCGTCGAGGACAACCCCTACGGCATGCTGCGCTTCGAAGGGGACGCGCTTCCGGCGCTGCGGACCCTTGACCCCGACAACGTGATCTACCTGGGCACCGTGTCGAAGGTCTTCTCCCCCGGGGTTCGCGTCGGTTGGGCGCTGGCCGAACAGTCCGTCACCCAACGACTCGTCCTCGCGAAAGAGGCCGCGGACCTGTGCGGCTCCTCGTTTAACATGCTGGTCACCGAGCGCTACTTCGCGGGCGACCGCTGGCGCGCGAACCTCGAAACGCTGGTTGGGACCTACCGGGGTCGCCGGGACGCCATGCTCGACGCGCTCGAGGAATCGTTCCCCGCCGGGGCGGCCTGGACCACACCCGGGGGTGGCTTCTACATATGGGTGACGCTGCCGGACTGGGTCGATACCAGGGCGATGCTCGCGGCCGCGGTAGAACGCCGTGTCGCCTACGTTCCCGGCACGGCGTTCTACCCCGACGGGCGGGGCACACACCAGATGCGCCTAGCGTTCTGCTACCCCACCGAGGGGCAGATCCGCGAGGGTATCGCCCGGCTGGGGGGCCTCCTGGCCGAGGAGGCACAGTTGTTCGGGAGCTTGGGCGGATGAAGGTCGCAGTCCTCGCCGGAGGACGCACGCCCGAGCGCGATGTCTCACTGAGATCGGGCCATCGTGTGATGACATCACTCATCGAGCGCTCGCACGATGCGTGGCTCGTCGACCCCGCCGATGCGCCGCTGGTCGGGTCGCTTGACGATCGCAGACCCGATCTCTGCTACCTCGCGCTGCATGGGAAGGAAGGGGAGGACGGGACCGTGCAGCGCCTGCTCCACCTCCTCGACCTCCCCTTCACGGGCACGGCGGCCTTCGAGTGCGAGATCGCGTTCGACAAGGTCCTAGCCAAGGACGCGCTGAGGCGTGCCGGGGTCGACACGCCGCCGTGGGCGGTGATCGAAGCGTCGGCGTTGCGTGATCTCGGTGCGGGGGAGGCCCTCGATCGGGTGCTCACCCAGGTCGGGCTCCCCTGCGTGGTGAAGCCCTCACGGAGCGGCTCAGCCCTCGGCGTGAGCTTCGTCGATGCGGCGCCCCAACTCCCCGCCGCCGTGATGGCCGCGCTTTCATTCAGCGCTACGGCGATCGCGGAGCAGAAGATCGTCGGTAGCGAGGTCGCCGTCGGCATGGTGGGGACCCCCTTCGAGGCGTTGCCTCCGGTCGAAGTCGTCCCCAAAGGCGGGCCGTACGACTACGCGGCGCGCTACACGGCGGGTGCCACTGAGTTCTTCGCGCCGGCACGTCTGGCCGATGCCGCAGCCGACGCGCTCGCCGGTTCGGCGGCTCAGGCGGCGGAGGCCCTGCGCCTGCGCGACGTCACGCGCGTGGACGCGATCGTCGACGAAGATGGCCGGCCGTGGGTGCTCGAGGTGAACGTGAGCCCGGGCATGACGGAAACGAGCCTCCTGCCGATGGCGGCCGTGGCAGCCGGGATGACACTCTCGGATCTGTGCGAGCGTGTCCTACGGTCGGCGCTCTCCCGCGCCTGAGCAGGCCACCTACTCGGGAGCCAGACCAGGCCCGGAGCCGATGATCTCCGAGACGATCCGCTCGAGGTCGTCGGGCGAGCCGAACTCGATGATCACCTTTCCCCGCTTCTTGCCCATCTGGATCAACACGCGCGTCGCGAGTTGCTCGGACAGGATCTCCTCGACCTCTGCCATCCCGCTCGCCGCGGTCTTGGGCGCGCCCTTGTCCACCTGCACGACAGCCTTGGGAGCCTCCAGGTACCGCCGAACCAGCTCCTCGGTCTCGCGGACCGAGAGATCTTCCGCGGCCACCCGAAGAGCCAAGGTGTTCTGCGCCTCGGCGTCGCCCAGAGAGAGCAGCGTTCGGGCGTGTCCGGCCTGGATCTTCCCGTCGGCAAGAAGCTGCTGCACCTCCATCGGGAGCTGCAGCAACCGGATCGTGTTGGCGATGTGTGACCGCGACACACCCACCCTATCGGCGAGCTCCTCCTGCTTGAGCGAGAGGTCCTCGAGGAGCGCTCGGAACGCCTCGGCGAGCTCCATCGGGCCGAGGTCCTCGCGATGGATGTTCTCGATCAGGGCCTCGCGCAAGATGTCGGCGTCGTCGGTGTCGCGCACAACGACCGGGACCGTCGCCAGCCCCGCCTGCTTGGCCGCTCGCAGGCGCCGTTCCCCAGCCACCAGCTCGTAGGCGGACTCTCCCGCCTTGCGGACCACGATCGGTTGCAAGATCCCGACCTCCCGGATCGAGGCGGCGAGCGCAGAGAGCTCCTCGGCGTTGAAATGGGTCCGGGGTTGCTTCGGGTTGGGCGACACCGCGTTCACGGGCACCTCCAGGAGACCGCCTGCGGTCTCGCCGGCTTCGGGCGCTCCAGGTATCAACGCCGACAACCCTCGACCGAGCCCACCTCGCTTCGACATCACTCGCCTCCCTTGCGGAACAGTCTCCACCGGCGCTTCGGCAACCCCTCGTCATCCTCGAGCGTGGCCCCGATGTCGGCCACCGCGGTGTGCGGATCAGTATCGGGTGTACGGGAAGTAGCCGGTCCGCCCGGTTCGACCGGTGTCGAGTAATCGACCGCACCCTCGTCGATCACGACGACTCGTCGCTCGGGCAGCTGACCCGGGGGAGCAGGCGAACGAGGCGCCGACACCCGAGGAACGGCCGGCGGCGGCTCATCGACCTCTTCCCAGACGTCGTCGTCGTCCGTGGCCGGATCGCCGAGCGACCCGGCGATCGCCGGCGTCTCCTCAAGCTCGCGGGCTTCGGCCTCTTCGCCCTGGCTGCCCGCTGTCTCATCGACGGGGACCTCCGTGGCACTCGGGGCCGGACCCTCGTCCTGCTCGGCCGCTTCGATCGCCGCCTCGACCGCCTCGACGACTTCGCCTTGGATCTGCTCGGTCACGAGCTCGTCTTCGACCTGATCGGTCACCTCGGCGTCGGCGGCCTCGTTCATCACCGATCGCACCGTCGGGAGCTCTGCTAGATCGGCTTCGTCCATGGGGGGGCTGGCGATCGTTGCCGCGACCGCGGGGACCACGACGGTCGGCAGATCGTCGAAGATGGGCATCGGCTCATCGGGGGGCGGACGGAGGGCGACCTCCCGGGCGAGCTCCCGGTAGCACTCGGCCCCCTTGGATTTCGGGTCGTAGACCGTGATCGGCTGCCCGTAGCCGGGCGCCTCCGACAACCGGACGGTCCTCGGGATGATCACGTCGTAGACGAGGTCGCCGAAGAACCGCTGCACCTCCTCGACCACCTGCTCGGACAGCTTGGTGCGGGGATCGAACATCGTCATGACGATCCCGGACAGCCGCAGGCCTGGGTTGATGTTCTGCTGCACGAGCGAGACGTTGCGCAGGAGCTGTCCGAGCCCTTCGAGGGCGTAGTACTCGCATTGGATCGGCACGATGAGCTCTTCGGCCGCCGTCAGCGCGTTGACGGTGAGGAGGCCAAGGCTGGGAGGGCAATCCATGAGGATGAAGTCATACACGCCCTCAGACACGTCGGCGAGCGCCTTCTTAAGGCGATGCTCGCGAGAGAACTGGCTCACCAGCTCGATCTCCGCACCAGCGAGATCGATCGTTGAGGGAACCGCGTGCAGGTTCGGGACCAGGGTCGGAACGACGGCGTCGCGGATCGGCGCCTCGCCGACGACGACGTCGTAGATCGTTCGCTCGCGAGCCTCATGGCGGATCCCCATCCCGGTGGAGGCGTTGCCCTGCGGGTCGAGGTCCACCACTAACACTCGGAACCCAAGATCGGCCAACGCGGCGCCCAGGCTGACGGCCGTGGTGGACTTTCCCACGCCGCCCTTCTGGTTGGCGATCGCGATGATCCTCGCGTTCCCGGGTGTGGCGGGCACGACGGGGACTCGCTTCGCCTTCGGGTTGGGCGCGGAGCTGGGCTTGGATGCAGAGGACGAGGCACCCGTGGTGGAGCCGGAGGTACGCGAGGCTGAGGCGCCGGAAGAGGCCTTGGTCACTGCCGGCTCATGATAGCGAGTGCCCCTGATCTTTCAAGCGCCGGGCTCTCGAAAAGCGTCGTCGAGACCCCTTCGGGGACATCAGACACGTCGAATCGCTCGCCTGCCCAATAGATGAGCCGACCGGAGGGCTCCAGCAAGCGTTCCGCCGCCGACCAGGAACGCGGCGAAGCCCCGAACGCCCGGGCAGTGCACACATCGAATCGTTCTCTCAGGGTCTCGATCCGACGACCCCACACCCGCACGTTCGCGAGCTCCAGGTCGGCCGCCGCCCTCTCGAGGAACGACGCGCGGTTACGCCGAACTTCGGTTAGCACCACCTCCATGTTCGGCCTGACGCAGGCAAGTGCGAGGCCCGGCAGGCCGGCCCCGGAGCCGAGATCGCAGAGTCGCCGGTCGTTCGCGTCCAGTAGGGGCAGCGCTCGCAGACAGTCGAGAAGATGGCGTTCCCGGAGCCTCGGGACATCGCCTTTGGAGATCATCCCCATCGGGACCGCACGAGCGAGGAGCTCCGCCTCGAACCGTTCGAGCCGGTCGAAAGCACGCGCATCGAGCGACAGTCCAAGAACCTCGAGAACAGACCAACCCTCATGTTTCACGTGAAACACCCCTCTCACACACGATGCGAGGGTACGGGGGGCAGGGGAGTCTAGCGCCTGCGGAGCACCACGTAGCGATCGGGCGCTTCGCCACGGGAGAAAGACTCGGCGCCTTCGACGTCTGCCGCCGCGTCATGCACGAGCTTGCGTTCGTAGGCATTCATGGGATCGAACGCATGCTCGCCGCCCTCGGCGACCACACGGAGCGCGGCCTCCCGGGCATCTTCGATCAGTTCGGACTCTCGCCGCTTGCGATAGTCCTCGACATCGACGATGACGCGGACCCGCTGGTCCAACCGCCGGCCAACCGCCATACGGGCCAGCTCCTGGATCGCTTCCAGGGTCTGCCCGTGACGACCGATCAGCAGTGCCATGTCCTCTTCCGGGCCGTCGACGATGTCGACGTACATGTGGCCGCCGTCCTGCGGGTTGGGCTCGGCGATGGCGTCGATGTCCATCTTGGCGAGGAGCTCGTCGACGAAGTCGGCGACGGCATCGGCCTGAGCCTCGAGGTCCTCAGGGGCCTCGCCTTCCCGACTCCGGTCACGACTCGAAGACGCGGGCGCGGCTCCCTCCCGGACCTTCACTCGCACCGTCGCGGCCCCGGCGGAGCCGCCCTCATCCCCGGACTCCAGCACCTCGACGTCCACCTCGTCGGCGCTCGCCCCGAGCCACTCGAGCGCGGCGGCGACCGCCTCGTCCACGGTGGGGCCGGTCCGCTCGATCTCATTGGCCATCGGTGCCTCCCGGATCCTTCGGCTTAGGGCGCGGCTGGTTCTTCGGCGGCGGCTTGCGCGGCCCCCGCTTCGAAGAGATATCGGGGGCGGCCCCCTTGCTTCCCTCCTGCTTACGGGCCTGCTCCGCACGCTCCATCATCCCCGCGATGAAGCCCTTCTTCTCGGGCTGGCTGGCCGCGCGGGCCTTCTGCTCGGCGATCCGCCGGTCGAGGGCGTCGGGACCGATATGGCCGGCGCGCAGCAGGAACCCCTGCTGTCCGATCTGGAACAGGTTGGAAACCATCCAATAGAGCACGAGTCCGGCCGGGAAGCTGAACCCGAAGATCCCGAACATCAGCGGCATGAACTTCATGATGGCCTGCTGCTGCGACGAGGCGGCGCCCGGAGGACTCGCCTTCTGCATCTGGCGCTGCTGATAGAACGTGGTCCCGATCATCACCACCAGCATGGCGAAGTACGCGATCTTGTCGGTGGGGCCGGTCCCGCAATCGAGCGTTCCGATCGAGGTGAAGGGGAGCGGGTTCCCCTCCCTGCCCTGGATCGACCAGCCGCTCTGGACGGCCTCGCCGGTCGTGTCGTTCAGCTGCGCCTGCGTCCCGCTTTGCGCTGCCGAGCACTGGAAGTTCAAGGAGACCACCGAAGTATCGGTGTGCGTGATGACGTCTTTGAAGAGCATGCTGTCTTCGGGCAGATGGTTGTTCTTCACTTGATAGGTCTGCGCCTGCCCGTCGACCGGAGACAGCACCGGAGCACGGATCACGGCGTACATCGCGATCAGGATCGGGAACTGCAACAGCAGGGGAAGGCAGCCGCCGAGCGGGTTCACGCCTGCTTCCTTGTAGAGCTTCATCGTCTCTTCTTGCGCCTTCTGCTTGTTGCCCTTGTACTTCTTCTGAAGCTCCTTGACGCGAGGCTGGATCGCCTGCATCGCCTGCATCGACTTGATCTGCTTGATCCCGAGCGGCAGTAGGACTACCCGGATCACGAGCGTGAGGACGATGATCGAGACCGCATAGTTAGGGATCAGGTCGAAGATGCTCGCGAGGACCCAGCCGATCGCGTCGAGCAGCGCCTGGAAAGGGCCGAACGCAAGCATCTAGAGCTCTGCCCCTCTCGAGTTGTGTATGATGTGCTCATACGACGTGCCGGAAGGCTGGGGATGGACGTGCTCCACTCCGCCTTCCCCGAAAGGGTTGCAGCGCAAGACTCGCCAGACAGCGAGGAGGGATCCCTTCAGCGCACCGTGGGTCCGGATCGCCGTCTCGGCGTAGTGTGAGCACGAGGGATAGAAACGGCACTGGCCCCCCAGCCATCCCGAGAGCGACACCCGATAGAGGCGGATCGCCCCAATCAGAAGCGTGCGAGCGGGGGCGCCGAGGGTCCAGAGCGTGCGGCGGATCACGTTCACGAGGGCGTCGCCTCGAGCAGGTCGGTCATCTCGGCCACCAGGTCGTGAGTCATGGCGCCCCGTATGGCCTCACGGGCCACCAGGACGACGTCGGCATCGTCGGTGATCTGCGGCGAAACCTGTCGCCAGGCTTCACGCAGGATGCGACGGGCTCGGTTCCGCTCGACGGCGCCACCCACGCGACGTGCGGCGACGACTGCGAGTGACCCGGTCCCGGGCGCGAGAAACACTACCACCCGTCTTCCATGCAGCGGCCGGGCCGTGTCGAACACCCTGCGGACCTCCCGCGAACGCACGGGCGGCGCTTCAGACCGTCAGCCGAGCGCGGCCCTTGCGGCGGCGTGCCGCGAGGATCGAGCGGCCGGCGCGGGTTCGCATGCGCAGACGGAAGCCGTGACGCTTGTGTCGGCGCCGGTTGTTCGGCTGATAGGTACGCTTGCCCTTAGCCATGTTCGGTTCCTCGGTCAGGTCGGATTTCGTGACGAAAGCCGGCTCGCGCCAGCCAAGGTCACAGAGTATACGGGGCCGCATCGCCGCAGGACAAAGGGGTTGACAGGAGAAAGAGTGCCAAGACCCCCCGCGCGGCGGGTCGTGTGGAAAAGCCCCGTGCTATCGTGCGCCCCGCGCTTCCCCCCGGCGGTGCGGCTCCGGATCTCGCCCGCCAGACAAAGCTTCCCGTAAGGGTTTTCCACCGTTGTGGAAAGGTTCTGTGGATACGTATGTCGGTTGCCGTTCCTGAGCACGAAGCGCGTCAGATGTGGTCGTTCGTCCTCGAGCGAGCCCGCGCTGATCTCCCCGAGACCACCGTCGTTATGTGGTTCGCCGACGTCGCGCCGATCGAGCTGGCCGACGACGTCTTGCAGCTCGCGGCGCCGAGCCAGCTCGTTCGCGATCGGCTGCAGCACGACCACCTCTCGCTGATCGAACAAGCGGCCGCGACCATGGCCGGCTGCCCCGTGAAGATCGAGCTCGTGATCGACGAACACCTGCGCTCCGACGCCGCGGCGCGTCGAGCTGACGTCGGCGTCAACGCGTTACGCCCGCCCGCCGCGTACGCCGCGATCGGTGCGCCGACCGAGCTGCTGCCCGCTGGCGAGACCATGGGGGCGCCCGGCTTGCCGTTCCCGAACTACACCTTCGACGCCTTCGTCCCCGGCCCCTCGAACCGCTTCGCACACGCGGCCGCGATGGCCGTGGCCGAGGCGACGCCCTCGACGGCGTACAACCCTCTTTTTATTTACGGCGCAACCGGTTTGGGAAAGACCCACCTCTTGATCGCCGTCGGTCACCACATGCACCGCCTCACGTCGGGCACCCGGGTCAAATACGTGACGTCCGAGCAGTTCGTGACCGAGTTCATCAAGGCAGTCCGCGAACGCAAGGGCGACGAGTTCCGCCATCGATACCGCGAGGTCGACGTGCTGCTCGTGGACGACGTGCAGTTCCTCGCCAAACGCGAGGAGACCCAGACCGAGTTCTTCCACACGTTCAACCACCTGCACGGCGCGGGCAAGCAGATCGTGATCGCGTCGGACCGCTCGCCCAACGAGCTGTCCGGGCTCGAGGAACGACTCGTAAGCCGCTTCAAGTGGGGGTTGTGCGTCGACGTGCAGCCGCCCGACCTCGAGACGCGCATCGCGATCTTGCAGCTGAAGGCCGAGCGCGATCGCATCGTGGTTCCGCCCGCCGTCATCGAGTTCGCCGCCTCGAAGTTCGACCAGAGCGTCCGAGAGCTCGAGGGCGCCCTCGTCCGCGTGGTCGCGTGGTCCGAGCTCACGAGCCAGCCGATCGACGAGTCGCTCGCGGAGCGGGCCTTGCAAGACCTGATCCCCCAGACCGAGACCGAGATCCCGGCCCCTTTGATCCTCGAGGAGACCGCCGCGTACTTCTCGATCGCGATCGACGAGCTGATCTCGAAGAGCCGTTCACGCCCGCTCACCCACGCTCGTCATATCGCGATGTACCTGACGCGAGAGAACACCGGTCTCTCACTCGTGAAGATCGGCGACATCTACGGCGGGCGCGATCACACCACGGTCCTGCACGGCATCAAGAAGGTCGAGGACGAGATGCGCGCCCGGGATGCGACGTTCCGGCAGGTACAGGACCTCACGCGGAGCATCCGGGGCCGCGTCCGGGGGGCAGCGTGATGGACCCCGCAGGGCTGTGGAAAGCCGCCGCGCCCGCGGTTCGGTATTCGTGTCGCTCTCAGGATCGAGCCGAGAGTGACAGGGGTTGCCCACCGGGTTCCCCCATGTCTGCCAGACCCTCTACGCTGGGTGAACGGGGGCGTTATGCACATCTCCACAGCGCCTACTACTACCGGACTTTCAGGATTCATAAGAACAGAAGCAGGGGGTGGGCATGAAATTCCGATGTGATCGCGACGCGCTCTCCGAGGCGCTCCAGACCGTCCAACGAGGAGTGTCGTCCCGGCCCGGGATCCCGGCGCTCACGGGTGTGTTGCTCGAGGCGTCCGATGACGGGCGACTCACGCTGACGACCACCGACCTTGAGGTGTCGGCTCGGCTCTCGACCGAGGTCCAGGTGCAGGAGATGGGCGTCGCCCTGGTGCCGGCTCGCCTGCTCGGCGACACGGTGAAGTCGTTGTCGGACGCGCCGGTCGAATTCGAGACCGATCAGTCGCAGGCGCATCTTCGCTGCGCGGCGTACGAAGGCACGCTCAGGCTACTTCCGTCCGAGGATTTCCCGGGCCTGCAGGAGCCGAGCGGCACGTCGATCACGGCCGAGGCCGGGGCGTTCGCCGACGCCGTGACGCAGGTCGGCCGAGCGGCATCCCGCGACGAGGCGCGCCCGGTGCTCACCGGTGTGCTGATCGAGGTGAGCCGGGAGGGCGTCGTGATGGCCGCGACCGACTCTTACCGGCTGGCCGTGCGCGACCTGGTGGCTACGGCCGACGGAGAGAACCGGGCGATCGTCCCGGAGCGCGCTCTGACCGAGGCCGGCCGGGCCGCCCAGACCGCGGAGAAGGGCTCGATCGAGATCTTCGTCGACGAGTCCCAGGTCGCCTTCAGGATCGGCGAGCTCACGCTGACCTCTCGGTTGATCGAAGGCGAGTTCCCGAACTACCGGCAGCTCCTGCCCGAGCAGCACGAAAGCCGGCTCACGATCAGTCGTCAGGCGCTCCTGGACGCGGTCCGCCGCGTCGGGCTACTAGCCCGCGACACGACGCCCGTTCGGCTCGAGTTCAACGCGCTCGGCGTGAAGCTCTCGAGCTCGAGCCCCGATCTCGGCCAGGCCGTCGAGACGGTTGAGGCCCGGTACGAGGGCGATGACCTCACGGTGGCGTTCAACCCGCAATATCTGGCCGACGGGCTCACCGCGTGCCACGGAGAGTCGGTCCGGCTCGACGTGCGAGACGGGTTGAAGCCGGGGGTCGTTCGCGGCGACGGTGACGAGTTCACGTACCTGGTGATGCCGGTGCGGTTGCCCGCATCGGTGTCGTGATCGACTGCTGCGCGATCCCTCCCCTCGATGCGCCTGACATGGGTCGAGCTGCGTGACTTCCGCAACCACGCGCTGACACGCATCGACCCTTTGCCCGAGGGGCTGCTCGTCGCGGTCGGGCCTAACGGCGAAGGCAAGACGAACCTGCTCGAGGGGATGCACTTCCTCTATGCGCTCGGATCACCCCGCGTCTCGACGAACGCACCGCTCGTGCGCGTGGGCGCCCCGGCGGCGTACGTGCGAGGCGAGTTCGAGACGCGGGATGGCCGCGCGCTCGTCGAGATCGAGATCCCCGTGCAAGGGGCGAGCAAGGTGAAGGTGAATCGATCGCCGGTCCGTCGCAAGCGCGACCTGCGGCGCCAGGTGCGCGCCGTGCTCTTCGGCCCCTTCGATCTGCCGATCGTGATCGGGGACCCGTCGAAGCGCCGGGCCTTCATGGACGAGGCGGCGATCGCGCTCTGGCCGGCGAAGGACGCGCTCTTCACGACCTACGACCGGGTCCTGCGTCAGCGGAACCGGCTCCTGAAGGAGTGGGATCGGCCCGGGGCACCGCCGGGCCTCGAGGCGTGGGACGAGGAGCTGGTGCAGGCCGGGAGCGCGGTGATCCGCGCGCGGCATAACGCCGTGGGCGGTCTCGCCCCCTATGCCGATCAGGAGTTCCAGGCGCTCGCTTCATACGGGCTCGAGTGCACCTACGCACCCAACCTGTGGGACGATGATCTGGAGGAAGCGTTCAGGGCGCGCCTGGTGGTACGACGCGGCGACGAGCTTGCGCGTCGTACCTCGCTGGTGGGCCCTCACCGGGACGACCTGACACTGGCGGTTCGTGACCTCGGCGCCCGGGCGTTCGCGTCCTACGGCGAAACCTGGGCGGCGGCCCTGTGCGTGCGGCTGGGGCTCGCATCCGCCGTGGCGGCTGAGATCGGGGAGGCCCCGCTCCTGCTGGTCGACGACCCCTTCAGCGCGCTCGACCCGGCTCGTCGAGATCACATCGGCGCCCGCCTGGCAGCGCGGGGCGGTCAGGTGCTGATCACGGTGGCCGACGACACTCATGTCCCCCGCGCCGCCGCCGCCGTCTGGGACGTGGCCGGCGGCGCGGTCGTCCGGCGGGAAGACTGACATGGCCAGGACCAGGGGCTTCGACAGAGACAAAGGCAGGGGCAAGCGTTCGCGGGACCCCGTCGCGCTCGGCGATATCGTCGACGGCCTGCTCGCCGAGGACGTGTTCTCCCGGGGGATGCCGGTGGCCGAGCTCGCTTCGCGGTGGCCCGAGATCGTCGGCCCCCGCCTGGCGGCCGAGACATCGCCGATGAGCCTGGAAGACGGCGTCTTGACGGTGGGCGCGAGCAACGGGCCGTGGGGAGCCCAAGCCCGGTTCCTCCATGAGGAGATCCGCCGCAAGGCCGACGAGGCGCTCGGCGGCGGGCCCGTCCAGCGCATCAGGATCGTGGTCCGAAACCCCAGCTAGAGCACGGTTTTCGAGGCCCTCGCAGGGGTCGAGCGTCGCTCCCGTACGGTAGAATGGGGGGGTTCGTGCGACCTTCCCGCGCACGGCTTCCCGCAGGCAGCGTGAGGCCGCCGCGTGGGCTCGATCGGAGGTTCGTTGGCGACCAAGAAGACCGCAGCAGGCTATGACTCCAGCAACATCCAAGTGCTGGAGGGGTTGGAGCCGGTCCGCAAGCGTCCGGGCATGTACATCGGGACCACCAGCTCCCGGGGACTGCACCACCTGGTGTACGAGGTGGTCGACAACTCGATCGACGAGGCCATGGCCGGCTTCGCCGACAAGATCCTCGTCACGATCCACGAAGACGGCTCGGTGAGCGTCTACGACAACGGGCGCGGGATCCCTGTGAAGCCCATCCCCGGTGCCAAGGACCGCCGCCCGGCCCTCGAGGTCGTGCTCACCGTGTTGCACGCCGGCGGCAAGTTCGGTGGCGGCGGCTACAAGATCTCGGGCGGCCTGCACGGCGTCGGGCTCTCCGTGGTGAACGCCCTGTCGACCCGACTCGAGGTCTCGGTCCAGCGCGACGGCTTCGCGTGGAGCCAGGCCTACGAGCGTGGCAAGCCGGTCGCCAAAGTCGCGAAGGGCAAGGCGTCGGCGAAGACCGGCACGCGCGTGCACTTCTGGCCCGATGCGGAGATCTTCGTCGAGACCCTGGAATTCAGGTTCGAGACGATCGCGGAGCACATGCGCGAGCTCGCCTTCCTGTGCAAGGGCGTCGAGATCAGCCTCGCCGACGAACGCCAAGACCCGGTGCACAAAGAGGTCTTCAAGGCCAACGGCGGTCTCGTGGACTTCGTGAAATACCTCACCGCGGGCAAGGACACGGTCAACAAGATCATCGACATCGAGACCAAGGCCGACGACGGCGAAGTCGAGATCGCGATGCAATGGAACGCCGGCTACACCGAGTCGTTCTATTCATTCGCCAACACGATCAACACGCACGAAGGAGGCATGCACGAGGAGGGTCTGAAGAAGGCGCTCACCAACGTGCTGAACCGGTACGCACGCGGCAAGGGCCTGCTCAAGGAGAAGGACGACAACCTGATCGGCGAGGACGTCCGCGAAGGCTTGATCGCGATCATCTCGGTCAAGTTGCGCGATCCGCAGTTCGAGGGTCAGACCAAGACCAAGCTGGGGAACGCGTCGATGCGGTCGTTGGTCGAGACCACGGTGAACGCCGCGTTCTCCACGTGGCTCGAGGAACATCCGGCCGACGCGAAACGGATCTTCGCGAAAGCATCGTCCTCGGCCAAGGCCCGGCTCGCGGCGCGTCAGGCGCGCGACCTCACCCGGCGCAAGTCCTTCCTGGAGAGTGGGTCCCTGCCTGGCAAGCTCGCCGACTGTCAGCTGTCGGACCCCGCGCTATGCGAGCTCTACATCGTGGAGGGCGACTCCGCGGGCGGCTCGGCCAAGAGCGCGCGCGACCGGGCGAGCCAGGCGATCCTGCCGATCCGCGGCAAGATCTTGAACGTCGAGAAGGCGCGGCTGCACAAGATCTTGGAGAACAACGAGATCCAGGCGCTGATCACGGCGATCGGCTCGGGCATCGGCGACGAGTTCGATCTCGAGAAGACGCGCTACCACCGGATCGTGCTCATGGCCGACGCCGACGTCGACGGCGCCCACATCCGCACCCTGCTGCTGACGTACTTCTTCCGGTACATGCCGCAGCTGATCGACGCGGGCTACGTGTATCTCGCCCAACCACCGCTCTACCTGCTGAAAGAGGGCAAGCAGGAGCACTACTTCTACACCGAGCGCGAATGGGACGAGTTCCGCAAGAACGCGAACGGCAAGAAGATCGGCGATCCGCAGCGCTTCAAGGGGCTCGGCGAGATGGACGCGATCCAGCTGTGGCACACCACGATGGACCCCGAACACCGCACGTTGCTCCAGGTAACGCTCGAGGACGCGGTCTCGGCCGACCGGTTGTTCTCGATCCTGATGGGCGACGACGTTCCGTCGCGCAAGGAGTTCATCGAACGCAACGCGAAGTACGTTCAGAACCTGGACGTCTGAGGAGCTGATCGAAGGCATGTCGCAAGAAGGACTGTTCGTGGGCAACGTCGAGCCCGTCGATCTCGAGGATGAGATCCAGCGGTCGTACCTCGACTACTCGATGTCGGTCATCGTCGGGCGAGCCCTGCCCGACGTACGCGACGGGCTGAAGCCGGTTCACAAGCGGATCCTCTGGGCGATGCTCGAGGCGGGCTACCGGCCAGACCGCCCGCACCGCAAGTCCGCGGCCGTGATCGGCGACGTGCTGAAGAAGTACCACCCGCATGGCGACCAATCCGTGTACGACGCGCTCGTGCGCATGGCGCAGGAATGGTCGCTCCGCTATCCGCTCGTCGACGGCCACGGCAACTTCGGCTCGGTCGACGGCGACCCGGCGGCCGCCTACCGATACACCGAGGCGCGCCTGGCCCCGATGGCGATGGAGCTCCTGCGCGACATCGACTCCGAGACGGTGGACTTCGTCCCGAACTTCGACGGGTACGAGCAGCAGCCCGTCGTGCTCCCCTCGCGGTTCCCCAACCTGCTCGTGAACGGCGCCGGCGGGATCGCGGTCGGCATGGCGACGAATATCCCGCCGCACAATCTCGGCGAGGTGATCGACGCGGTCGTCCACTACCTCGACAACCCGGAGTCCACGCCCGACGACCTCATGAAGTTCATCAAGGGCCCAGACTTTCCGACCGGCGCCACGATCATGGGCCGTCAGGGGGTCAGGGACGCCTACGAGACCGGTCGAGGCTCGCTGAAGGTGCGCGCCGTGACCCAGATCGAGGAGAGCTCGAACGGGAAGTCGAAGATCGTCGTCACCGAGCTCCCGTATCAGGTGAACAAGGCGCGGCTCGCCGAGAAGATCGCCGAGCTCGTGAAGCTGCAGAAGTTGAAGGACATCTCCGACCTCAAGGACGAGTCCAACCGCGAGGGCATGCGGCTCGTGATCGAGACCAAGCGCGGCGCGAACCCGCACGTGGTCCTCAACCAGCTGTACAAGCACACGCAGCTCCAGGACAGCTTCGGCGTGATCATGCTCGCGCTCGTCGACGGCGTGCCGCGCACGCTGAACCTCGCCGAGATGGTCGGGTACTACGTCGACCACCAGGTCGACGTCGTCACGCGGCGCACGCGGTATGACCTCCGCAAGGCGGAGGAGCGCGACCACATCGTCCTCGGCCTGCTGATCGCGCTCGACAATCTCGACGAGGTCATCAAGATCATCCGCGGGTCGCAGGACGCCGACGCCGCCCGTACGTCGCTGATGAAGCGGTTCGAGCTCAGCGAGATCCAGGCGAACCACATCCTGGACATGCCGCTGCGGCGCCTGACGCGCCTGGCCCGTACGGAGCTCGAGAAGGAACACGGCGAGCTGCTCGAGCGCATCGAGTACCTGAACTCGCTCCTGAACGACCCCGTGAAGCTCCGCGCCGTGATCAAGGTGGAGCTCGCCGAGATCCGCAAGAAGCACGCCGATTCACGCCGCACCTCGATCCGGGCCGAAGAAGGCGACTTCGACGTCGAGGACCTGATCGCGGAAGAAGACGTCGTGATCACGGTGAGCCGTGCCGGCTACGTGAAGCGCCTGCCGATGGACTCGTTCAAGCGACAGGGACGCGGGGGCAAGGGGGTGCGCGGTCAGAACCTCAAGGAGGAAGACGTCGTCAAGCACGTCTTCACGACCACGACCCACCACTGGATGCTGTTCTTCACGACGAAGGGCCGCGTGTACCGGGTGAAGGCTCATGAGATCCCCGAATCGGGCCGCACCGCCCGCGGGATGTACGCGGCGAACCTGCCCGGCGTCGCCCTCGACGGCGACGAGAAGATCAGCGCCGTGATCGACCTGAAGGAGTACGCGGAGGGGCGCTTCCTGCTGTTCGCCACCCGCAAGGGCATCGTGAAGAAGACGGCGCTCCCCGAGTACGACTCGCCACGCTCGGGCCTGATCGCGATCAACCTGCGGGGCGACGACGAGCTGATCGACGTGAAGTTCACCGAGGGTCAGGACGAAGTGATGCTGGTCTCGCGCAACGGCCAGGCGATCAGGTTCAAGGAAGCGCTCGCGCGCCCGATGGGTCGCGGCACGGGCGGCGTGATCGGGATGCGCCTGGCCGAGGACGACCGCGTGCTCTCGGTCGGACTCGTTTCCGAGGGCGAGGAGCTGATCAGCGTCACCGAGCAGGGCTACGGCAAACGCTCCAAGCTCTCTGATTATCCGACGAAGGGTCGCGGCGGCAAGGGCGTGATCGGGCATCAGCTCACCGGGAAGACGGGGCTCCTGGCGGGCGCCTATATCGGTACCAAGGACCTCGACATGTTCGTGATCTCCTCGAGTGGCCAGGTCGTGCGCGTGCCGGCCGACCAGATCCGCAGGGTCGGCCGCGCGAGCCAGGGTGTGCGCACGATGCGTGTCGAGGACGGCGCAACCGTCGTCGCCCTCGCCCCGGTGATCACTCAGATGGACGAGGACGACGAGTAGCTGCCGCGTCGTCGGGCGTCAGAACCATGCAGGGTCCTGAGGGAGAGGGGCGGCAGGGACGCCCCGCCCCTCAAGCCTCAGCCGCAGATCGCAGTCAGGTAGACGTAAGGATCGACCGCACCGCCGTCGCCCGGGTGCCACTCGAAGTGGTCGTGGGGCGCCGTGGCATTGCCCGTTGACCCCACGTAGCCGACCACGGTGCCGGCGGTGACCGCGCCCAACCGGCCGTAGGCCGACAGGTGGGCGTTGTAGACGTAGCCGTCCGCCCCGTAGACCTTGACCGACGGCCCACCCAAGTCGCTGTTCGTGGCCACGGCCGTACCGTCGAACGGCGCGACGATCGCCGCGCCCGTCGGCGCCGAGATATCGTCGCCCATGTGCACGTGTCGCGGGGTTCCGGGCATCTCGCGGATGATCCCGAAGTTGTCCGCGATCGAGATCGAGCCGGCAACGGGACACGCCTCGAACACGCCGTAGGTGTCGAGCCACTGTGCCAGCCCCTCCCGACGGCTTCGCAGGGCCTCGACCCTGCCCTCGAGCTGGCTGACGAGATCTCGCTCCTGCGCGGAGAGGACGTCGATCAACGCGAGCTGGCGCTCACGGAACTTCTCGTACCTGCGCTGATCGCCCACGGCCGCCGCGCCCGGTGCGTTGCTGATGCGCGCTCGTGTGAATCGCATCCGCCGGTGGATCGAGACCCGCGCCTGCCGGCGACGCTCGTGGATCTGCTCGATGTTGACCCGTAGGTCGTGCCGGAGCGCGAGCGCCGCATCGACCGACGATTCGGCCTGGGCGCCGATCGCGACCCCTCCGACGACGAGCCCTCCCACCAATATCAGCGCCGTTGCGCGGCGTAGCCCCGTTCCCGCCATCGGTGTCCTCGGCCTTCCCCTCGTGATGCGCATGCGTCCCGAGGCAGGTATCGGCCGAACGGCCCCGAGAACTTGAGCGCGAGGGTGACCCGGCGTAGTCCTCTATGACCGGTTCCCCGCTCGCCTCGCCGCCCTGCGGGCGGAACCCGGCATGGGAAGATGCGCGGATGGGCGGCCCCGGGATCGCGGTGATCGTCGGGAGCGGCGCTCTCGTGCTCGGTGCGGCGCTCGCGCGGCGGCGGATGCGCCGGCTCCTGGCCGACGCCGTGGTGGCGCTCGGCGGCGCGGGGCTCGGCGTCGGCGGTCTCCTCGTACTCGAGCACCCAGCTCGCTCTGCGTGGGTGATCGCTCCGCTCTCGATCGCGATCTTGGCGGTGTTGCAGGTCCGGGTGCTCACCGCGCCCGGGGGCCCGATGCGCACGTAGGTACGGCCGGGTGCTTGTGTCGGGCAGGGCGTACCCTTACAACTCTTCGCGGAGGAGATGCAGACGATCGAGAACCAGCAGGGCGATGCCCCCCAGGGGGCGGGGACGCCCCGGACCGAGCGCGAGGGCGCCGTGGCGGCGCCCGCTTCGGCGACCACGTTGCCCGTCCAGGAAGACTCGGCGGTGAGTGCGGGTTCGGAGGTCGCGGCGGGTTCGGAGGTAGAGGCGAGTCCGGAGGTCGCGGCGCCGCACCAGGCATCTCGTCCGCTCGCGGCCAGCCGGAACCCCTTGCGCCCTGTGAGTCGTGGATCACGCCGTACCCGGGTCGTTGTGAGGCGCATCGGGCCTCTCTCGGTCCTGAAGTTCTCGCTGATCTTCTATTTTTGCGTCATGCTGATCGTGTTCTTCGCGCTCGCGATCATCTTCGCCGTACTCTCGGCGGCCGGTGCGATGACCGAGATCGGGAAGCTCCTCGGGTACTTCTTCGGGACCGGGGAGGCCGGAACGCGCGATCCTGAGCCCATCGCGATCAACGGAGGTGTGATCTTCACCTGGCTCTTCTTCGGCGGCGTGGTCTTCACCCTGGTCTGGTCCGTGATCAACGTCTTCGTGGCATTCCTCTACAACCTGATCAGCGACATCGTCGGCGGGATCGACGTGACGCTCGCCGAGAAGCCCTCGCGCTGAGCGCGGATCGCCGCTTCGATTGACGCCGTTTCCGACCCCCGACTACGCTGGGCGACGGGCTTCATGCCCCGGCACGTGGGGCCTGTAGCTCAGCCCGGTTAGAGCGCTTCCCTGATAAGGAAGAGGTCGATGGTTCAAGTCCATCCAGGCCCACTCCCGGAAGGAGGGCACCTCCATGTCAGATGACACT
This sequence comes from Actinomycetota bacterium, assembly GCA_039933515.1. Classification (GTDB taxonomy): domain Bacteria; phylum Actinomycetota; class UBA4738; order UBA4738; family HRBIN12; genus JAOUEA01. The sequence continues at coordinate 6,865 of JBDTNY010000120.1, read as the reverse complement.
ACCGAGGCGACCGAGGAGAAGAAGGGCGGCTTCTTCAGGAAGCTCCTGAAGCTCGCGTTCGTGGCGGCGATCGTGGCCGGAATCGCACAGATCGTGAAGCGCCGGCGGGGCGATGACCTCGACGACGTCGAGTGGCAGGAGCTGCCTCCTCCGGCCGGCGGCTAGGCAACGCGACGATCCGTCGTTCGCAGGGCCCGCGCGATGCGCGGGCCCTGCGGCGTCCTGCGGCCCCGGGGGACCGCGCCGCAGCTAGACTGCCCGGCGATGACCAGTGAGGCCTGGGACGAGGCGTCCGCCGCTGCCGAGACCGCGCACGTGCGGCTTCGGCCGCTCACCTCGATCCAGGATGCGGACGCGATCCTCCGGGTGATGATCGCGACCTGGGGCAACCACCAGTTGCTGCCTCGCGAGGAGATCCTCGCGCTCGCTGAGAGCGGAAACATCCCCTGGGGTGCCGAGGCGGAGGGGGAGATGATCGGCTACGTCCTGGGGTGGGCGGGGATCGACCCTGAGGACGGGCTCCACGTGCACTCCCACATGCTCGCGGCGCTCCCGGATCGGCGCCACCGCGGGGTCGGGTACGCGCTGAAGCTCGCGCAGCGCGCGGCCTGTCTCGATCAGGGCATCAACCTGATCCGCTGGACGTTCGACCCGATGGTCTCGCGCAACGCGTGGTTCAACCTCGGCAAGCTGGGGGCGACGGCAGATCGGTTCCGCCGGGACTTCTACGGAGCCATGGTTGACTCGCTGAACGCGGGCGAGCGCAGCGACCGGCTCGTGGTCCGGTGGGACCTCGATCGCCCGCCCGGTCCCCGAGCCAGGCCCGCGGTGGTCCGCGAGGAGGTGGCTGTACCACGCGAGTACGACGCGCTGCGCGCCTCAGATCCGGGAGCCGCATCCGCGACGCGCGAGCGCGTGGCGGATGCGCTGGAAGCCTCCTTCGCCGCAGGCAACATCGTCGTCGCGTTCGACGGTCCTGAGGCCACGTACTGCCTCGCATCGGAGCCTTCCGAGTGACGCTCGTGCGCGCCGTCGAGCTCCGGCTCGTCGGGCTGCCGCTCGTGCGCCCGTTCCGCACGAGCTTCGGTACCTCGACAGAGAAGGTCTGCATCCTCGCCCGCGTGGAGACCGACGACGCAGAGGGGTGGGGGGAGTGCGTCGCCGATCTGGAGCCCGATTTCAGCGCCGAGTTCAACGAAGGAGCCTGGGTCCTGATGCGGGACCTCCTTGTCCCCGCGCTCGTACGCGCCGGTGACGTGACATCAGACGATCTGGACCGAGTGTTCGCGTTCGTTCGGGGGAACCCGATGGCCAAGGCGACGATCGTCGACGCCTTCCTCGATGCCGAGCTCCGCGCCCGAGGGGAGTCCCTCGCGGCCTATCTGGGGGCCACCGTGACGCGCGTCGCGTGCGGCGTGTCGGTCGGCATCACGCCGACCACCGCCGAGCTCCTGTCCCAGGTCGATGGCTACCTCGAGGAGGGCTACCGCCGGATCAAGCTGAAGATCGAACCGGGTCTCGACGTCGAGCGAGTGGCCGCGGTGCGAGGGGCGTTCCCCGAGATCGTGTTGAGCGTGGATGCGAACGCGGCCTACACCCTCGAGGATGCCGACGTGTTCCGCGCTCTCGAGGCGTTCGACCTGTTGATGATCGAGCAGCCCCTCCACCATGACGACCTGGTGCAGCATGCAGCGTTGCAACGGTTGCTGGGGACCGATCTCTGCCTCGACGAGTCGATCCGCTCGGCCGCGCTGGCCCGTGATGCGATCGAGCTCGGCGCGTGCCGCATCGTCAACATCAAGCAGGGGCGGGTGGGCGGCGCGCTCGAGGCGCGGCGGGTTCACGATGTCGCTCGTGCCACCGGCGTGCCGGTCTGGTGCGGTGGCATGCTCGAGACCGGCGTGGGGCGCGCGCTGAACCTGGCCCTCGCTGCGATGCCCGGGTTCACGTTGCCCGGCGATACCAGCGGTTCCGCGCGCTACTTCCCCGAGGACCTCACGATGCCGTTCGTGATGGCGCCCGACGGCACGATGGCGGTGCCGCAGGGTCCCGGGATCGGTATCGACCCCCTCGCGGACCGGCTCGCGGCGTGCACGCTGCGGCGCGAATCGATCCGCTCGTGATGCACGGGCGAAGCGGATCGCCGCGCTAGGGTTGAACATCGGCCTCCGTCGTGCCGATAGACCCTTCGACCGTCAGACGAGGAGCCCCGACATGCAGCCGCCGATCCCCACCGATCCGACCTCCCCCGACGGCCTGGCCAGGGTCGAGGCAACGATCGAGGGAACGGGCGCGGCGTTGCCAGCCGCGCCGCCGCGACGCGGGCGCAAAGCTGTGGTGATCGCGGTCGCGTCGGTGGTGGGACTCGCGGGCTTCGCCGCTGCCGCGTCCTTCATGGCGCTCCGCGGGTCGGGCGAGTCGCTCGCCTCCAAGATCCCGGCCGACACCGACGTCGTGGTGACGGCGTACCTCGACCCCGCCGCCTCACAGAAGGTGAACCTGTTCCGGCTCACGAGCGCGTTCCCCTCCCTGGGTGGCGAGTCTGAGGTGACGGGGCGCGCCGGTGACTTCGTGGATTCCGCGCTCAGCCAGATCGGTCTGACCCACAGCGACCTCGATTGGGTCGGCTCGCAGGTGGCGCTGACGGTCGACGTCGGGTCCGGCACCGATCCCAAGATGGCGATCCTGATCGACACCACCGACGAAGCCGCCGCCGAGGCCAGCTTGGCCACCGCGCGCAACGGCCAGGCCTTCGGCTCCTGGGACTGGACGCAAGAAGACCGCGGCGGAGTGCAGGCGTGGGTCGCACGCTCGCCCTCCTCGAGCGCGACCATGGGCATCGTCGACAGCACGGTGGTGCTCGCCACCGACCCCGGCACCTTCGACGCGATCGTGGCTGCGTCCGGTGGCGGAGCGCCCGCCCTCGCCGACGACCAGAACTTCGCGGACACCATGGCGGGTCTACCGCAGGCGCGGCTCGGCATGGTGTACGTCGCGCCGCGAGACCTGCTCTCCGCCCTGGATCGCGTCGCCGGCGCGGGCGCGCCCGAGCTCGGGACGGCCGCGGGCGTGGACATCGGCGCGATCCGCGGGATCGGGGTCACCCTGGCCGCTGAGCCCGACGCGATGGCGATCGACACCGAGGTGACGCTCGACCCCTCCCTGCTCTCGCCCGAGCAGCTCGCGGCGCTCGGTGCCGGGGACCACCAGAACGCCCTGCTCTCGGCGGTACCCGCGGATGCGTTAGCGTTCATCGGCTTGGAACATCTGGATACCGGCATCGAGACGGCGCTCGCCGACCTGCCCTCGGATCAGCGGGATGCCCTCGACCAGAGTGGGATCGAGCCGGCGATCCGCTCCCTCACCGGCGACATGGCGATCGAAATCTCGATGCCCGGTGGCTCGTCGCCCCCGGTGGGCGCCCTGATGGTGAGCACCGACGATGCCGACGCGATGCGAGCCGCGTTCGAGCTCGCGGGGCAAGCGCTCTCGTCCGACTCGCCGACCGTTGACCCAACTGCGTTGCTCGGGTTCGACCCCGGCGGGGACAACGCGCCGCGCTGGGAAACCGTGGACCACGATGGCGTCACCGTCTCCTTCCTCCCCGGCGACGGAGGCTCGACCGGGTTGCGACCGGCATACGCGATCTTCGATGGAACTGCGGTGATCGCGAGCTCGGAAGGAGAGGCGTTCCGGATCATCGATGCCGCCCACGGCGCGCCGAACACGATGGACGTCGAGCGGGTGTCATCGGCACTCGCCGATGTTTCTGACTCCGAAGACGTCATGTACGTAGATCTGGCGGGCATCCTGGGCGCCGTGGCGGACACGGGCGCGATGTCCCCCGGGGTCCGCGACGACCTCGAGGCGCTCCAAACCCTCGTCATCGGCTCGCAGAGCGATACGGGGCACCAGCACGCCAGGGTGGTGCTCAGGATCGGGTGAGCGGGGCAGCCGGAGGGCTTTGCATGCTTGAGCCGGAGCGATGCGTGCGCGACGATAGGGTCACGCCCGCACCCCGCGGGCATCCGGGGAGCCTCGCACCGTGAAGAAGCGCGTCGTCCGAGCCGAGGAGTTCGAGGTCGTCGACGAGCAGGGCAACGTTCGCCTGCGGATCGGCCTGTCGAGCGACGAATCCCCGTTCTTCTCCCTGCTCTCGCCCGACGGCCAGGTCCGTGCGCGCTTCGGCCTGGGGGCCGACGGCAGCGCCGGTCTCGCGGTGGGCGACGAGAACGGCAAGGTCAGGGCGACGCTCGGGCTGTCCACCGACGGGAGCGCGAGCCTCGCGTTCGGCGACAAGAATGGCCGGATCCGCGCGAAGTTCGGGCTGGCTCCCGAGGCCTCGCCCACGATGGGGATGCAGGTGAAGGACGGTGAGCTCTCGCAGGTCTTCAGCCTCGCCGAGCAGGGGACGCCCACGCTCGGCCTGTACGACAAGGACGGGAAGGTTCGCGTGCGTCTCGGCCTGGCCGCGGCCGGCTCACCGGTGCTCAGACTTCTCGATCCCGAGGGCGAGCTGCGCGCGGTGGTCGGCCTGGCCTCCGACGGCTCGCCGTTCATCCAGTTCCTGGACCCGGAGAAGCAGCCGACCTGGACGATGCGCTAGCGCGGCTCCGACGGTCGAAAGATCGAGGTCACGCGCACGATCGCGGCACCGCCCGGGAATTCGCTGAAGCCGAATCCCGCCGGCGGTCCGGGTGTGACCGGTCCCAGATCCCGCCCGTCGACCGACGCCGTCGCGTCGGCATCCCGGAAGTCGTGGATCGCGTACCACTCCGTCGAGCCGTCGCGCGTGACGCCCCGGGTGCGGAGAGCCCCCGAGTTCGGGCCGAAGAGCGGACCGACCACCGGCCGGAGCACGGCGTCCTCGAACGCGATCCACGCGGGGACCGTTCGGAGCTTCCGTGGCCGCAGGCGAAGCACGCGCGAGGGGAGGCCGGGAGGACGCGGCACGAGCCGGACGGCGATCGGACCAGCTGCCATCTCGATACCGTCCCCGCGCCGCTCGACCCGCACGTCGGTGACCGCGACCTCGGTGAACGAGTAGTGGTGCGCCACGAAGCGGGCGACGGTATCGCGAGGCGCGAGCAGGATCCGCGTGCCGTCGGGCCGGCACCACATGACGTCGGCGAACGGCCCGAACGGCGACGCGTGCCAACGGCCCGCGACGAAGCGGTCGCCCGAACTGAACGACGCGCCGAGGATATGTCCCTCGAAGACGAGGCGGTCAGTCTTCATGCGATCAGCCTACGGACCTCGGCCCGCATCACGTGGCTGCCTGACGACGCGCGTTCCTCCGGCGGCGAGCCGGCGGGATTGGACCGTCGCGGATCGGCGACGTACGGTTGGCCCGTGCGCAGTGTTCCCCGGGCTGTTCGGCCCCTGATCGTCGCGGCGACCGGTGCCCTGGTTGCCTTGATGGAGCTCGTCCTCGTCCCGCCCGCCCGCGTGGTCCACGCGGTCGCAAGGCCGGACCTCGTGGTGATCGTCACCGACGACCAGCGGTGGGACACGCTGCAGTACATGCCGCTCACACGCTCGCGGCTCCCGGTCACGTACCGTAACTCGTTCGTATCCAACCCGGTGTGCTGCCCCTCACGCACGTCGATCCTTACGTCGACGTACTCGCACGACAACGGGGTTTGGGCGAACAAGCTGCCGTACGGGGGGTGGGCGGCGTTCGCGGCGAATGGGTGGCCCGGGCGCACCATCGCCGATGCCCTGCAGGGCTCGGGCTATCGGACGGGGCTCTTCGGGAAGTTCCTCAACGCGTGGGACGGAACGATCCCGCCGGGCTGGGACGCGTTCGCGGCGCATCTTCCAGGGGCCTCGAAGTCCCCGCTCTCGCCATACTACGACTACACGCTTCGTCTCGCCGACGGGGGGTCGGTGACCGACGTCTTCTACGGAGAGGCTCCCGAGGACTACGCGACGACGGTGATCGAGCAACTGGCCTCCGACTACGTCCGGTCGACCCCCGCGACGGAACCGCTGTTCCTGTACTTCGCCCCGTCGGCGCCGCACAGCGCCGCCGGCGGTCCACCCATCCCGGCGCCCCAAGACCTCGCCGCCCCCGTTGCGCTCGCCCCTCCATCACCGAACGTGAACGAAGCCGACGTGTCCGACAAGCCCGCCTATATGCGCGGGCTGAATCCCATCGCGACGACGCGGCTGCGACGCTGGCGGAAGGCGCAAGCCCGGAGCCTGTATGCCGAGGACCGGGCCATCGACGCGATCTTGACCACGATCGCGCAGACCCGGGATCTGTCCAACACCCTGGTGCTGGTCATCAGCGACAACGGCTTCGCCAACGGCTCCCATCGATGGATGTCCAAAGGCGTGCCGTACGACGAGGCGATCCGTGTCCCGATGCTCGCCCGCTTCGACGGGCATCTGGCGGCGGGCGACCGACAGCAGGTGGTGGACAACCTAGATATCGCCCCGACGCTGGCGGAGGCCGCGGGGATATCGTTCCCGACCGAGGGAGGACTCTCACTCCTTGGGCCCATGACCCGTGATCATCTGGTGATCGAAGGGGGGGCGGACGGAGCGCACACGTTCTGCGGGGTTCGGACGGCGAACGCGAAGTACATCAAGTACGAGAGCGGTGAGGAGGAGTTCTACGATCTGTCGGCCGATCCGTACGAGCTCGTCAACGATCCGACCGCGAGTGCCGCTGCGCCGCTGCGTCGGCTCGCCGAGTCGGAGTGTTCGCCGCTTCCTCCGAACTGGCCCCGCGCCACGCTTTGACTTCCTGCGGCGGCTGAGCCCGGTTCCGCGCCTCCGTATGATGGGGCGGGACGTAGCTCAGGGGGACGTAGCTCAGTTGGTAGAGCGCCGGCTTTGCAAGCCGGAGGTCGCCGGT
>JBDTNY010000119.1:0-13948 GCA_039933515.1 Actinomycetota bacterium | reverse complement strand
CGGGGATCACGCCGATCGGATCACGCGGCTTCTTGTTCTTGTCGGCCATGCGGTAACCGACGCCGCGCTCGACGGTCATCTCCATCTCGAGGGTCGCGCCCTTGCCGAGCGTGGCGATATGAAGGTCCGGGTTCAAGATCTCGACGCCGGCGGGCGGCGCGATGTCGCCGGCCGTAACTTCCGCGGGGCCCTTGGCCTTCAGGTAGACCGTGGTGGGTTCCTCGAGCTCAGAGCGCACCACCAGCTCCTTGAGGTTCAAGATGACGTCGGTGACGTCTTCTTCGACCTTCGGGATCGTCGAGAACTCATGCAAGACACCGTCGATCCGCACCGACGAGATCGCGGCTCCGGGGATCGACGAGAGCAGGGTGCGCCTGAGTGAGTTGCCGACGGTGTAGCCGAATCCGGGCTCGAGCGGTTCGATCGAGAACTTCGAGCGGTTCGGCGAGATCGTGTCCTCAGCGATCTGAGGCCTCGCGACGATGAACAACGTGCTTCCCTCCTTCGGCGGGGGATCATCCACTTCTACCCCACCTCGTCGGTTGCCCGAGCGCCCAGATGCGGGCGTCGGGGTGCTACCGCGTGCTAGACGCGGCGGCGCTTGCGCGGCCGGCAGCCATTGTGCGGCACCGGCGTGACGTCGTTGATCCCGGAGACCTCGAGACCGGCGGCCGCCAGCGAGCGGATCGCGGTCTCACGGCCGGAGCCGGGACCCTTGACGTAGACATCTACCTTCTGCAGGCCGTGCTCCTGCGCGGCACGAGCCGCCTTCTCGGCGGCGAGCTGCGCGGCGAACGGCGTGGACTTACGGGAGCCCTTGAAGCCCACGTTGCCGGCGCTGGCCCACGAGAGGGTGTTGCCCTGCAGGTCGGTGATCGTGACGATCGTGTTGTTGAAGGTCGACTTGATGTGCGCTTGACCGTGCACGACGTGCTTCTTCTCGCGACGCTTCGTCTTCTTGGCCTTGGGCTTCGCCATGTGTGGAGCTCCCTTACTTCTTCGTCGCCTTCTTCTTACCGGCGATGGCCTTCTTCGGGCCCTTGCGGGTTCGCGCGTTCGTGTGGGTGCGCTGCCCTCGGACCGGCAGGCCGCGACGGTGGCGGACACCCTGGTAGCACCCGATCTCGATCTTGCGCTTGATGTCCTGCGCGACCTCTCGCCTGAGGTCGCCTTCGACCTTGAGGTTCTTGTCGATGAAGTCGCGGATCTTCAGGACCTCGTCTTCGGAAAGGTCACGGACGCGGGTGGCGGGGTCGATGCCGATCCCCGCGACGATCTGGTTCGCGCTCGTGGTCCCGATCCCGTAGATATAGGTCAGCCCGATGTCCAGCCGCTTGTCGCGGGGGAGGTCGACGCCTGCGATGCGTGCCACGATCGATCCCTTTCCTTCTTAGCCCTGCCGCTGCTTGTGCCGCGGGTTCGAGCAGATCACGAGGATGCGACCACGCCGGCGGATCACGCGGCACTTGTCGCAGATCCTCTTGACCGACGGACGAACCTTCATCGTCTGCTCCTACTTGTACCGGTACACCACACGGCCTCGCGTGAGGTCGTACGGCGACAGCTCTACCAGGACCCGGTCCCCCGGCAGGATCCGGATGTAGTGCATCCGCATCTTGCCCGAGATGTGGGCCAACACCTTGTGCCCGTTATCCAGCTCAACCCGGAACATCGCATTGGGCAACGGCTCGATGACCGTTCCCTCGATCTCTATGGCGTCTTTCTTCGGCACGCTCCGGATACTTCCTTCGAACGGGTTCTCACCCCGGCCGAGGCACGCGCGGAACGGCCTCCAGGCGGGGCGAACGGGAAGTATACGGGCCCCGCGCGTACCTCGTCACGCAGCCGCCCCTTAGCGGCGCGCCGTGAGCACCTCGGGACCGTGCTCGGTCACCGCGATCGTGTGCTCGAAATGGGCCGAAAGCGAGCCGTCGGCGGTGACGACCGTCCAGCCATCGGCCAGCAGACGGGTCTCCTCGCCGGCCAGTGTCAACATCGGCTCGACCGCAACGACGAGCCCGGGTCGCAGTTCTGGCCCCCGTCCGGCCGGGCCCCAGTTCTGGATGAACGGGTCCTCGTGCATCGCCCTGCCGATCCCATGGCCGCCGTACTCGCGGACGATCCCGAACCCCGCCGAACCCGCGACCGATTCGATCGCGCTACCGATGTCGGAGAGGCGTCCTCCGGGTTGGACCACCGCGATCGCCGCGTCCAGGCTCGCCTCCGTCGTCTTCACGAGTCGCGCCGCTTCCTCCGAGGGGGCCTGACCACCCACGAACACGCTGACCGCCGAGTCGGAATGGAACCCTTCCCACACCGCCCCGAAATCGAGCGAGAGCAGATCGCCCTCGCGCAGCACGCGCTCGCTCGAAGGGATGCCGTGGACGATCTCGTCGTTCACCGACGCGCAGATCGTTTTCGTGAACCCCCGGTACCCAAGGAACGAGGCGACGGCGCCCGCGTCGGCGATCCGTCCGGCGGCGAGCGCATCGAGCTCCTCGGTGGTCACGCCGGGCGCGACGGCCTCGAGTACCGCCTCGATCGTGTCGGCGAGGATCGCGCCCGAGCGACGCATCTTGTCGAGCTCGTCAGAGGACTTGCGGATGATCACTCGAGCCCCTCGAGCGCGGCGAGCATCCGGTCGGTCACGTCGTGCTCACGCGCCTCGGCGTCGATCTCATGCAGGAGTCCCCGTTCCCGATAGAACCGTTCGAGCGGTTCGGTCTGCTCGCCGAAGACCGCGAGACGGCGACGCACCGTGAGCTCGTCGTCGTCGGCCCGCCGCTCGAGCTCGGATCGGTCGACGTCGCAGAGCTGATCGGTTTCGGGCGGCTTGAACTCCATGTTGTAGGTGCGCTTGCAGGTCGGGCAGGTCCAGCGGTTCGACAGGCGACGCACGGCCATCTCGTCGCCGATGTGGAACTCGAGCACGGCCGTGAGGGGACGCCCCGCGCCCTCCAGCGCCCGCGAGAGCGCCTCAGCCTGCGGAACGGTGCGAGGGAAGCCGTCGAGGATGAACCCCTTGGCCGCATCGGACTCTTCGAGACGGTCCATGACCATCTCGACCACGACGACGTCGGGCACGTATTCGCCCCGGTCCATGAACCCCCGCGCCTTGACGCCGAGCGGGGTGCCCTCCTGGACGTGCTCACGCAAGATGTCCCCGGTCGAGATCTGCGGGATATCCGCGCGCTCGGACATGCGCTGGGCCTGCGTGCCTTTGCCTGCGCCCGGAGGCCCGAGAAAGACGAGGCGCATCGCGGGCCTACTTCAGGAAACCCTCGTAGTGGCGCATCAGCAACTGCGACTCGATCTGCTTCATCGTCTCGAGCGCCACCCCGACCGCGATCAGCACGGACGTGCCGCCGAACGGGAACCGTGAGAAGGCCCAGTACGCGAAGACGATGGAAGGGATCAGGGCGATCGTCGCGAGGAACAGCGACCCCGGCAGCGTGATCCGCACGAGGATGTCGTTCAGGTAACTGGCGGTGGGCGGGCCGGGCCGGATCCCCGGGATGAACCCGCCTTGCTTGCGGATCTGGTCGGCCGTGCGCACCGGATCGAACTGGATCGCGGTATAGAAGTAGGCGAAGAACACGATCAGCAGCGTGAGGATGGCCATGTAGACGATGCTCCGCTGGTTCGTGAGGTAGTTGTTGGTGAAGTTCGCGAACCAGGTGGCGTGGTACACGCTCGCGAGGAGCGTGGGGAAGTACATGATCGAGGTCGCGAAGATGATGGGGATCACCCCCGCCTGGTTGACCTTCAGCGGCAGGTAGGTGCTCGTGCCGCCCATCATGCGGCGGCCGACGACCCGCTTGGCGTACTGGATCGGGATCCGCCGCTGGCCCTGATCCATGAAGACGACCGCGACGATGATGCCGAGTCCAAGCAGCAGCACGACGCCGAACTTGCCGCCTCCGCCCTGCTGCAGGATCTGACCGCCTTCGCCCGGAAGGCTCGAGATCACGCTGGTGAAGATCAAGATCGACATGCCGTTGCCGACGCCCCGCTGGGTGATGAGCTCCCCCAGCCACATGATCATCGCCGTGCCTGTCGTGAGGGTCATCACGATCAGCGCGACGTTGGGGGCGGTGAACGTACACGAGGGACCCGGGCATCCCGGGAAGATATCGGGGATCCCGCTCTGGCCGGAGTGGAAGAGGAAGACCAGGCCCGTGCTCTGGAGCAGGGCCAGCACCACGGTCACGTAGCGGGTGTATTGGTTGATCTTCTTGACGCCGGTCTCGCCCTGGTCCTGCATCGCCTGGAGCCTCGGGATCACGACGGTGAGCAGCTGCATGATGATCGAGCTCGTGATGTACGGCATGATGCCCAGCCCGAATACCGCCATGCGGGTGAGCGCACCGCCCGAGAACAGGTTGATGATCGACAGGAACCCGCCCGCGCCCTGGTCCTCGATCGCGCGCCGGATCGCGCCGACGTCGACGACGGGGACGGGCACATGGGCTCCGAACCGGTAGACCGCGATGATCCCCAGCGTGAAGAGGATCTTGTTGCGCAGGTCCGGTACCCGGAACGCGTTGAGGAATGCCTTCAGCACGAGCGTCTATCGTACCCCGAGCCGTTCACCCGATGAGCTCGACACGGCCGCCGGCCGCCTCGATCTTCGCCTGGGCGGCGGCCGAGCACGCGTGGGCCTTCACCACGAGCGCCTTGTCGATGTCCCCGCGCGCGAGGACCTTCACGGGGCGGCCCTTGCGCGCCAGCCCGTGCTCGTACAACGCCTCGGGGGTCACCTCGTCATCGAAGTACTTCGCGAGCAGCTCGACGTTGACCGGGGCATACTCGACTCGCGTGAAGTTCGTGAAGCCCTTGAGCTTGGGCACGCGCCGCTGCAGCGGCATCTGCCCGCCCTCGAACCACGCGGGCACGGTCTTGCGCGCGCCGGTGCCCTTGGTGCCGCGCCCGGCGGTCTTCCCGCGGACTCCCGCACGGCCGCGGCCGACCCGCTTCTTGTCTCGCTTCGCGCCCTCGGCGGGCTTCAGGTGATGGAGCTTCATCCTTCGACCTCTTCCACGTCGACGAGGTGCTGTACCTTCGCGATCATCCCGCGGATCTCGGGACGATCGTCCTTGATCACCGAATCACGGATCCGGTGAAGTCCGAGCCGGCGGATCGTGTCCTTCTGATCCTTCGGGCGGTCGATCACGCTCCGCCGCTGGGTGACCTTGAGCTTCATCGCCGACCTCCGCCTGGCCCGGGACGGCCTCCCGGCCGGTTGCCCGGCCTGCCTTGCGGCTGGTCGCTGTAGACCTCCTCGAGCGCGGCCGTGCGGCGCGCCTGCAAGGTCGCCTCGGCTGCCGCGACGGCCTCGAGCATGGGCTTGGGCGCCACCTCGTGCACGTCGCGCCCCCTGAGCGCGGCCACCTGCGCCGGCTTGCGGAGCTGCTTCAACCCGTCGACGGCGGCCTTCACGATGTTGATCTGATTCGACGAACCCATCGACTTCGACAAGATGTCCTTGATCCCGGCGCACTCGACCAGCGCTCGCACCGGACCCCCGGCGATGACCCCGGTACCCGGGGCGGCCGGCTTGAGAAGCACCACACCGGCACCCTCCTCACCGGTCACGGCGAACGGGATCGTGGTGCCCATCATCGGCACGTCGAACATCTTCTTGCGGGCCTCCTCGACACCCTTGGCGATCGCCGCGGGTACCTCCTTGGCCTTGCCGTAGCCGACGCCGACGCGGCCCGCGCCGTCACCGACGACCACCAGCGCAGCGAAGGAGAACCGACGGCCGCCTTTGACGACCTTGGCCACGCGGTTGATCGAGATGACCCGTTCCTCGTAGGGACTGCGGTCTTGCGCGTTCGCGTCGTATCGCCTCATGTCAGATCTGTAATCCTCCCTCGCGGGCGCCCTCGGCGAGGGCGGCCACACGACCGTGATACAGGCGGCCGCCGCGGTCGAATACCACGGCATCCACGCCGGCGTCCTTGGCACGGCTCGCCAGCAATCCACCGACGGCCTTGGCTCGAGCGGTCTTGCCGTCTCCCTGCACCTCGGCGTCGGACGCCGAGACGATCGTCACGGCGCCCACATCGTCGATCAACTGTGCATAGATGTGCCGGTTCGAGCGGAAGACCGCCAGCCGCGGCCGGGACTGGCTGCCCGCCACCTTCTTGCGCACGCGGGTGTGGCGGCGCAGACGGGCGTCGCGTTTGGTCTTCGCGTCCATCAGGCACCACCTTTCGCGGCCTTGCCGGCCTTCTTGCGGACGAACTCGTTCTCGTACCGGATCCCCTTGCCCTTGTACGGCTCGGGCTTACGGATCTTCCGGATCTTGGCCGCGATCTCGCCCACCGCCTGCTTGTCGTTGCCGCGCACGATGATCGACGTCGGGGTAGGCGTCTCGAACTCGATGCCCTCAGGGACGGGCACCATCACGGGATGCGAGAAACCGGCCTGCACCTCCAGATCCTTGCCCTTGAGCGCGGCGCGATAGCCGACGCCCACGATCGCCAGACGCTTCTCGTATCCCTTGGTCACACCCTCGACCATGTTCGCCAGGAGCGTCCTGGTCAGGCCGTGAAGGCTCCGGTTGACGCCTTCGTCGTTGGGACGCTCCACCCGAAGCACGCCGTCCTCGCTCACCAGGCGCATGTCGGCATGCATGGCCTGGGTCAGCGTTCCCCGAGGTCCCTTGACCGAGACCACGTTGCCGTCGGCGATCGCCACGTCGACGCCGCCGGGGATCTCGATGGGCTGCTTTCCGATCCGGCTCATCTGCGCATCACCACACGTAGGCCAGGACTTCGCCGCCGATACCCTTGCGGGAGGCGTCCTTGTCGGTCATGACGCCCTGCGACGTCGAGACGATCGCGATCCCGAGTCCCCCGAGCACACGGGGCAGCCGATGGCGGCCCGTGTAGACCCGGCTCCCGGGCGAAGAGATGCGCTTGAGGCCCGTGATCGTGCGCACGCGGCCCTTGTCGTACTTGAGCCTGATGCGGAACGCCGCGTCGATCCCCTCGGCCTCACGCTCGTAGCCTCCGATGAAGCCTTCCTTGGCGAGGATCTTCAGTATGGCCTCGTTCTGTTTGGAGACCGGCGCCACGAGCTCGTCCTTGTACGCGAGGTTCGCGTTGCGGATGCGCGTGAGCAGATCGGCCACCGGGTCCGAGACGTTGCTCGAGAACTTCGCTTTGGTCACCATGAGGACTTCGTCACCCCCGGAAGCTCACCGGCGTGCGCCAGCTCGCGGAAGCAGATGCGGCAGAGCAGGAACCGCTTGTACACGGCGCGCGGACGGCCGCATTTCTGGCAGCGTGTGTACGCCCGCACCTGGAACTTCTGCTTACCTTCCTGCTTGTTGATGAGTGCTTTCTTGGCCATGTCGTCTGTCCCGTCTCAGCTCGCCTGCGCCGCTGCGGTCTGCCCCGTCAAGGGGAAGCCGAGCGCCACGAGGAGGGCGCGTCCTTGGTCGTCGTCCTTCGCGGTGGTGACGATCGTGATGTCCATCCCGCGGACGGTCTCCACCTTGTCGTAGTCGATCTCCGGGAAGATCAGCTGCTCGGTGACGCCCATCGTGTAGTTGCCGTGCCCGTCGAACGCGTCGGGATTCATGCCTCGGAAGTCGCGGATCCGAGGCAACGCGAGCGATACCAGTCGGTCGTAGAACTCCCACATCCGGTCACCGCGCAGGGTGACCTTCGCGCCGATCGGCATACCCTCGCGAAGCTTGAAGTTGGCGATCGATTTTCGGGCCTTGGTGACTACCGGCTTCTGGCCGGCGATGATCGTGAGGTCCTCGAGGGCGGCCTCTAGCATACGACCGTCCTTGACCGCGTCACCGATGCCCATGTTGATCACGATCTTCGAGAGGCCGGGCACCTGCATGATGTTGACGAGACCGAGCTCCTCTTTGAGGGCCGGTCTGATCTCGTCGCGGTACCGGGCTTTCAGCCGGGGCGTGTAGTCGTCGCTCACAGTTCGGCCTCGCATTTCCTGCAGATCCGGATCTTCGTGTCGTCCTCGATCCGGTGCCCCACGCGCGTGCTCTTGCCGCAGCTCTTGCACACAACTGCGACGTTGGAGATGTCGATGTACGTCTCGACGTCGATGATCCCGCCCTGCTGCAACTGCTGCCCGCTCGTCGAGCGCTTGCCGCTGGCGCGCGAGTGCTTCTTGGCCATCGCCACGCCATCGACCATCACCCGGCGACCGCGCGGGTCGACCCGCACCACGCGGGCTTCCTTGCCACGGTCTTTGCCCTGCAACACCTTCACGGTGTCGTCCTTCTTGATGTCCACGCCCGGCATAATCAGAGCACCTCCGGTGCCAACGAGATGATCTTCATGAACTTCTTGTCGCGCAGCTCGCGTGCTACCGGCCCGAAGATGCGCGTGCCCCGCGGGTTCTTCTGCTCGTTGATCAGCACGACGGCGTTGTCGTCGAAGCGGATGTACGAACCGTCGGGACGCCGCCGCTCCTTGGCCGTGCGCACCACCACCGCCCGGACCACCTCGCCCTTCTTCACGCCGCCACCGGGCAGGGCGTCTTTGACCGTGCCCACGATCACGTCGCCGACGCCGGCGTACCGGCGTGCCGAGCCGCCGAGCACGCGGATGCACAGGACCTCTTTGGCCCCCGTGTTATCCGCGACCTTGCAGCGCGTTTCCTGCTGGATCACTTCGCCCGCTCCACGATCTCGATGACCCGCCAGCGCTTGGACTTCGACACTGGGCGGGTTTCCATCAAACGGACGGTGTCGCCCACGTGTGCGTCGTTCGTCTCGTCGTGTGCCGCGAGCTTGGACGAGCGCCGGACCGTCTTCTGATACAGGCTGTGGCGCACCTGCCGGTCGATACGGACCATCACCGTCTTCTCCATCGCGTCGGAAACGACGACCCCGGTGCGCACCTTGCGCGGGCCGCGCTCCTGGGTTGCGTGCTGCTCGTCGCTCACTGGTCCTCCTCGGCCGCCGCGGCCAGCGCGTCGAGCTCGAGCTCGATCTCGCGCTCGCGCAGCACGGTGGCGATGCGCGCCACTTCGTGGCGCACCTCTTTGAGCCGGGACGGGTCGTCGAGCTGGCCCGTGGCGAGCTGGAACCGCAGGTTGAACAGCTCCTCTTTCGAGGACTCGATCCGATTCACGAGCTCCTCGTCGGGGAGCTCACGCAGTTCTGCGGCCTTGCTCGACATCGGTTACTCCCCTACCCGGCTGATGAACTTCGTCTTGATCGGCAGCTTGTGCTGCGCGCGCTTCATGGCTTCACGTGCGAGCGGCTCGGGGACCCCGGCGAGCTCGAACATGACTCGTCCCGGCTTGACCACGGCAACCCACCCCTCGGGGTTGCCCTTGCCCGAGCCCATGCGGGTCTCGGCAGGCTTCTTGGTCACCGGCTTGTCCGGGAAGATGTTGATCCACACCTTGCCACCGCGCTTGATGTGTCGCGTGATCGCGACACGAGCGGATTCGATCTGTCGGTTCGTGATCCACGCCGCCTCGAGCGCCACCAGGCCGTAGTCACCGAAGTTGATCTCGGTGCCGCCCTTGGCCATGCCGCGGCGATGACCACGGTGCTGCTTGCGGTGCTTGATCTTCTTGGGTGCCAGCATCAGGCCTCACCACCCTCCACGGGTGTTGCGGGCGCCTCAGGCGCCGAGGCGGGGGCCGGCTCGGTCACGACCGGCGGCTCCGCGACCGCGGTGGCAGTGGCCGACGCGGTGGCGGCAGCCATCGCGGGAACGGGAGCGGCCGCGCCCCCACGCGCCGAAGTGTCGACCTGCTGGGCGGTCGCGTGCGCGCGAGCGAGCGCGCGCTCGGTGTTCTGCTCGCGCCGCGGCACCTCGTCGCCGTGGTAGACCCACACCTTCACGCCCACCACACCGAACGTCGTCTTGGCCTCGGCCGTACCGAAGTCGACCTTGGCCCGGAGCGTGTGCAAAGGCACGCGCCCTTCGCGGTACCACTCGCGACGGCCCATCTCGGCCCCACCGAGGCGCCCACCACACGCGACCCGAACGCCCAGGGCGCCCGAACGCATGGCGGTCTGCACCGCGCGGCGCATTGCTCGCCTGAACGCCACGCGGCCGGCGAGCTGCTCGGCCACTCCCTGCGCGAGCAGGGCGGCGTCGGTCTCCGGGCGCGACTCGCTCGCGGCCTGGTTCATATCCTCGACCTTCACGTCGACGCGCTTCTTGGTGTAGCGCTCGATGTCCTTGCGAAGGCGGTCCACTTCGGCGCCCTTTCGGCCGATCACGATACCCGGGCGCGCCGTGCGGATGAATACCCAGATCTGGTCGCCCTTGCGCTCGATGTCGATCGAGGAGATGCCGGCGCGCGAGAGCCGCGAGCGGATGTGTTTGCGGATCCAGATGTCCTCGTGGAGCTGCTCGGCGTAGTCGCGCTGACCGGCATACCAGTTGGATTTCCAGGGATAGATGATCCCCAGCCTGAACCCGTACGGGTTGACCTTGTGACCCACTAGCGATCCTCTCCCATCGTCTCGACCACGAGGGTCACGTGCGAGGTGCGCTTGCGCACCTTCGCGGCGCGCCCGTAGGCCCGCGGGCGGAAGCGGCGGAGCGTCGGGCCCTCGTCGACCCATGCCCGCGACACCACGAGGTTGTCAGCGATCACGCCTGCCTTCAGCTCGGCGTTGGCGATCGCGCTGTTCAGGAGCTTCTCGACGTCGTGCGTCGGTCCGAGCGGTGAGAACCGCAGGATCCGTCGCGCCTCCACCACGTGCTGGCCGCGGATCAGGTCGACGACCCGCCGCATCTTGCGCGGCGAGGTACGCACGTATTTGAGGGTGGCCCGGGCTTCCATCTACCTCACTCCACTCCGCCGCTCGTCCCGCGAGTGCGACCGGAACGTGCGCGTGGGCGCGAACTCACCGAGCTTATGCCCGACCATCGATTCGGAGACGAAGACCGGCACGTGCTTGCGCCCGTCGTGCACGGCGATGGTGTGCCCCAGCATCTCGGGCACGATCGTGCTGCGGCGCGACCAGGTCTTGATGACCCGCTTGTCGCCCTTCTTGTTCATATCCTCGACCTTGACCAACAGGTGGTCGTCGACGAACGGACCTTTCTTCACGGACCTCGGCATGACTAGCCCCGACCCTTTCCGCGGCGGCGCACGATGTACTTGCTCGACGCCTTGTTCTTCTTGCGCGTACGGCCTTCCTTCTTCCCCCAAGGGCTCGACGGATGCCGGCCGCCCGAGGACTTGCCCTCACCGCCGCCCAGCGGGTGGTCGACCGGGTTCATCGCCACGCCACGGACGGTCGGACGCCTGTTCTTCCAGCGGGCGCGTCCCGCCTTGCCGAGCGAGATCAGCTCGTGCTCGGGATTGCCCACCACGCCCACGGTCCCCTTGCAGGTCGCCGGGATCAGCCGCATCTCGCCGCTCGGCAGCCGGAGCGTGGCCATGGCGCCTTCCTTGGCCATCAGCTGGACGCTGGTGCCGGCCGAGCGCGCCATCTTGGCGCCGGCGCCGGGCTTCATCTCGATCGCGTGGATCACCGTACCGACGGGGATGTTTCGAAGCGGCAGCGAGTTCCCGGGCCTGATCTCAGCCTCGGGACCTGACATGAGCGTGTCCCCCTGCTTGATGCCTTGGGGCGCGAGGATGTAGCGCTTCTCGCCGTCGGCGTAGTGGAGGAGCGCGATGCGCGCGCTGCGGTTCGGGTCGTATTCGATGTGGGCGACCTTCGCGGGCACCCCGTCCTTGTTCCGCTTGAAGTCGATCACGCGATAGCGGTTCTTGTTGCCACCGCCGTGATGACGGGCGGTGATCCGGCCGTGGACGTTGCGCCCAGCCTTGTTCCGGCCCTTGACCACGAGCGACTTCTCGGGCGTCGATCGCGTGATCTCCTCGAACGTGGAGACGCTCGCGCCGCGGCGCCCGGGGGTCGTTGGCTTGTATTTGCGTACGCCCATCGCTATTTCCCACTCTCGAAGATCTCGATGGAGTCGCCGTCGGCCAGCGTGACGATCGCGCGCTTCTCGTTCGGGCGCTTGCCCTTGGTGAAGCCGCGCCGCTTCACTTTGCCGCGGCGGTTCAACGTGTTCACCGAGGTCACGCGGACGTCCCAGATCACCTGGATCGCCTCCTTGATCTCGGTCTTGTTCGCGCGGGGATCCACGAGGAACGTGTAGCTCCCCGCCTCGATCCCGGCGTAGGACTTCTCGGACACGATGGGACGGATGATCACGTCGCGGGCCGACTTCACTCCGCCACCTCCTCGGGTTCGGTCGCAGCGGGCTTCGTGTCCCCGGTGGAGGGGGCGACTGCCCGGGCGCCCTGGAGGGCGTCGAGCGCGGCGCCTGTGAACAGCACCCGATCGGCCCACAGGATCTCGTAGGTGCCGAGCCCCCCCGCGTAGCCGACGCGCACGCGTCGCAGGTTCCTGAACGACTTCTCGACCGCCCCGTCCTCGGTGGGTTGGGGCAGCACCAGGAGCACGTTGCCCGTGAGCTCGAGCGCGTCAAGCAGCTCGACCGCCTGTCGCGTCCTGGGCGCCTCGAAGGCGAGGGCATCGACCACCGCGAGCTTGCCGCTCTGCAGGGCGTCGGTGAGCGCCGAGCGCAGGGCTCCCTTCCGCATCTTCTTGTTCACGCGCATCTCGTGCCCATGCGGCTGCGGCCCGTGAGCGATCCCGCCTCCGACCCACTGGGGCGAGCGGATCGAGCCCTGGCGCGCGCGGCCGGTTCCCTTCTGGCGCCACGGCTTCTTCCCGCCGCCGGAGACTTCACCTCGCGTCTTAGTGGAATGCGTGCCCGCGCGGATCCCCGCGAGACCGGCCAGGACGACCTGGTGCATCAGGGGCGTGCTCACCGTGGCCCCGAACAGCTCGGTCGCCAGGTCGCGCGAACCTGCCTTCTTTCCGGCGGTGTCGCGCACGTCGATCGACGCCATCGTCAAGCCCCCTTCCCGGCCGGGGCCTTGACAGCGGACCGCACCATCACGAGCCCGCCGTCTGGGCCGGGCACCGCGCCCTTGACCAACAGGAGGTTCCGCTCGGCGTCGGCCTGCACGATCTCGAGGTTCAGCACGGTCACGCGCTGGCTCCCCTGGTGACCGGCCATGCGCATGCCCTTGAACACGCGGCTCGGCGTGGCGCATGCGCCGATCGAGCCGGGCGAGCGGTGTTTACGCTGAGTGCCGTGCGACGACCCGAGGCCCGCGAACCCGTGCCGTTTCATAGGACCCGAGAAACCCTTGCCCTTGGAGACGCCGACCACGTCGGCGCGCTCGCCCACGCTGAACACGTCGGCGCGGATCTCCTGTCCAGGGGTGTAGCTCGAGGCATCGTCGGTACGCAGCTCGACGACGTGACGACCCGGCTGACCACCGTTCGCGTCGAAGTGACCCTGCATGGGCTTCGTAACCCGGCCGCTGCGGGGCTCGACGAACGCGAGCTGCACGGCGTCGTAGCCGTCGGTCTCCTTCGTCTTGACCTGCGCGACGAAGCAGGGACCGGCCTTGATCACCGTGACGGGAACGGCCCGTGTCTCTTGGAATATCTGGGTCATGCCCAGCTTCTCCCCTAGGATGCCTTTGATCTCAGTCATCGCCTCTACAACTTGATCTCGATGTCGACCCCGGCGGACAGGTTCAGGCGCTGGAGCTCCTGCACCGTCTTGGAGGTGGCGTCCACGATGTCGATCAGCCGCTTGTGCGTGAGCATCTGGAAGTGCTCACGCGAGTCCTTGTACTTGTGGGGCGAGCGGATGACCGTATAGATGGAACGCTCGGTCGGCAGCGGCACCGGACCGACCACCTTCGCCCCCGTGCGGGTGACGTGCTCGACGATATCGCGCGCGGCGACGTCGAGCATCCGGTGGTCGTACGCCCGGAGCTTGATGCGGATCTTGGGACCTGCCATCCGGTGTTCCTTCTTTCCTCGTCGTCTCGTTACTTGATGATCTTGGTGACTCGGCCGGCGCCCACGGTGCGTCCGCCCTCGCGG
>JBDTNY010000118.1:0-24951 GCA_039933515.1 Actinomycetota bacterium | reverse complement strand
GGGTCGTCGCCGGCATCGATCTGGGCGGCACGAAGATCCAGACGATCGTCGTGCGCGGCGCCGAGATCCTCGGGCAGGCTCGCGTGCCGACGCCGGGGAATGGCGCCGAGGGTATCTCCTCGGCGATCCTCGAAACCGTCCATGTCGCCCTCGACGCGTCGGGCGCAGGCGAGTCGTCGCTGCGGTCGGTGGGCATCGGCGCCCCCGGGCGGGCGCGGGACGGGATCGTTTCGCACAGCCCAAACGTCGTCGGGATGCAGGAGCCGTTCCCGCTCGGCCCCCGGGTCTCGGCGGGGCTCGGCGGTGTTCCCGTGCATGTGGATAACGACGTGACGGTCGCCACGCTCGGGGAGCTCGAGCGTGGCGCCGGCCGGCCGTTCGGCAGTCTGCTCGGCGTCTTCGTGGGCACCGGGGTGGGCGGGGGGCTCGTCATCGACCGCACGGTCTGGCGCGGCCGGGGGGCGGCCGCAGAGATCGGCCATACGATCGTGAAGCCAGATGGACGCCTGTGCGGCTGCGGCGGACGCGGGCACCTCGAGGCCTACGCGGGGCGGTCGAGCATGCAGGCCAAGACGGAACGGCTGGTCGCGCACGGCGAGCACACCGTCGTCTTGGACCTGATGGCCCGGCACGGGCGCGACCGGATGACCTCGGGCATCATCGAGCGCGCGCTCGCACAAGGCGACTCGATGACGGAGCGGCTCATGGAGCAGGCCGTGTGGGCCTTGGGGGTCGCGCTCGCGTCGGCGCAGAACCTGCTCGACGTCGAGGCGATCATCGTGGGGGGCGGCCTGGCGGAGCGGTTCGGGCATCCGTTCGTGGACCGGATCGCCGCCCAGATGCGGCCGCTCCTGTTCTCACCCGACCCGCCCGCCGTGCTGCCGGCCGAGCTCGGCGACCTCTCCGGCGCGATGGGCGCGATCGTGCTCGCTGGCGGCTGACCGTCTCAGGCCTCGAACAGCCCGGCTCGGGCGCCGACGACGCAGCGTCTCGCAGGTTGTCGAGGTGATTGTCGTAAGTCGTCGACTGAGGCACGATGTCGCCACGAGAGGAAGGAGGTGGTCCAGCTTGCATAAACAGCTCGAGACCCTCGAGGTGACTGGCTGCTGAGCCATCACTCGCGTGCCGGGGCTCACCACCCCGTCCGCTCGCCGGGATGACCGGCGGAATCCACACCAGTTCACCGACCTGCGGGTGCCGGCTGGTCCACCGGCCGACCTCGCGAGAGGCCGAAGTACCCGTAAGGCGAAGGTACGAGAAGGGGCTGGGTCCGATCGGACCCGGCCCCTTCGCATGCCAGGCGATCCCCCCGACGACGCGCCGGCGGTCACCGAGGCCACAGGATCCGACGGGAGCAATCACAACGTGCTGCGCCTAGCTCGGCGTACCCCTCCGACTCCCTCCTCGCAGGGTCGCGGTGATAGCGTCCGGCGCCATGGACGCAGACATCGTGGTGATCGGGGCGGGATTCGCGGGGGTCGCGGCGGCACGGGACCTCCACGAGGCAGGGCGCCGCGTGCTGGTGCTCGAGGCGCGCGATCGGATCGGCGGGCGTACCTGGTATCGGGAGATCCCCGAGACCGGCGTCTGGGCCGAGTACGGCGGGATGTTCTTCTCGCGCGCCACGCAGCCCCATCTGGCCGCTGAGATCGTGAGGTACGGGGTCGCGGTCACGCCCGGAAGCGAGATGGCGACGCTGCGCTGGATCCGTGGGGATCAGCGGCGGGAGGGACTCGCCGAGATCGAACGGATGCAGGCCACGCTCGAGCGCTCGGGACTCCGCGACGCGCTCGCGGCGACCAAGCGCGCGTTCGACGGAGCGGGCCGCACGTCGCTCGGCGCGCTGGACATCTCGGTGGCCGAGTTCGTCGATGGGCTCGGCGCCGAGCCGGAGGCCGCCGATTACCTGCGCTCGTTCCTGGCATCGATGGGCGGCTCGTCGATCGATCGATGCTCCGCCTTGCCGCTGCTGTGGGACATGGTTGAGATCGGCTACAGCCCGGCCGACGTGTTCGTCGACGTGGGCGAGCTGCTCACCGACGGCACCAAGAGCCTGATCGACGCGATGGCGGCAGGGCTCCACGTGCGGTTCGGCGCGGCCGTGACGTCGGTGACCCGGGACGACGACGGCGTGAGGATCGCGCTCGCCGACGGTGCGACCGTGCGTGCCCCGGCCGCCGTGCTCGCCCTCCCCTTGAACCTGTGGGCCGATGTGGCGTTCGATCTGCCGCTCGCCGAGCCCAAGCGGCGCGCCGCGGCGGCCGGCCACCCCGGCGAGGTCTCGAAGGTGCTCGCCGTCGTGGAGCACGCACCGGAGTCCTACATCGGCGCGGCCTGGGGCACGCCGATCCAGGCCGGGTTCGTGACGAAAGCGGCCGGTGAGGGACGGCAGCTGTTCATGGGATTCTCGGCGCAGGATCGCGTCGACCTCACCGACCGCGACGCGATCGACGCCGCCGTGCGGGTCCACATTCCCGAGGCGAACGTCGTGATGACGTCGAGCCACGACTGGGTGCGTGACCCGTTCGCGAAGGGGACCTGGCTGAGCACGCCGCCCGCCTGGTTCAGCGACGGAACCTTCGAAGCGCTCTCCGCGCACGAGGGCCGGCTCGCGTTCGCAGGCTCCGACATCGCCGCCGAGGGCGCCGGTTGGATCGAGGGCGCGATCGGAAGTGGCGTCGATGCCGCTCGATACCTGAACGGCGTGCTCGCGCGGAGCTGAAGAACCCCTCCGGGTCGCGACGGCGCCCTCACTCGTCCGCTCGCTCTAGGCCTAAAGGTCCTTCCCGGGGATGTCGAGACCCAGATGCGACCCGAGAATCAGCGAGGACCGCGATCATCCGGGAGGAGGAATGAGGCGTCGCCATGACGGTGGACATGCTCCCTGAGGACGAGGCCCGGCGTGAGGCGTCGGAGCAGGCGCTGCTCGACGACCCCATCCGCCTGTTGATCGCTGACGATGACGACCGGACCACGATGGTGCTGCGCGACAGCCTGCCGGCGTTCGGGTTCGAGGTCGTGGGCAACGCTCGCAACGGCGCCGAGGCGGGCGAGAAGGTGGCCTACCTTCGACCCGAGGTCGTGCTGATGGACATGCGCATGCCCGAGGTCGATGGGATCGAGGCGACCGTGCTGATCAAATCGAAGGAGCCTCGCACCCAGGTCGTGATCCTCACCGCGTTCTCCGAGAAGGACTCCAAGTGGGCCGCCGAGTTCATGGGTGCCGCCAGCTTGCTGGAGAAGGGCACCCCGCTCGAAGAGATCGTTGACACGCTTCGAGCCGCTGCGCTCGTGTACCGGACCACGCTCGCGTAGGCCAACCGGCCCGAGAACGAGGACTGTCGGATCAGGCGGCGGACGAGCGGCTGACGCCGGGAGACACCTCGACCAGCCCCGTCTCCAGCTGGACATGCGAGACCTGCACCGGGAACTCGCGCGCGACGCGCGTCAGCAGATCCGTACGGAGCCAGCGCGACACGCGCGTCGGCAAGGTCGAGATCACGATCTCGTCGTAGGTGTCCCTGCGCATCTCATCGCGGATCGCTTCGAGCGGGCTGAAGTCCCCTAGCACGGTCGCGACCGAGATCCCCGCGTGCCGCAGGCTGGTCGCGACCGTCCGCATCCGGCGACGGGCCTGTCCCCGGGCGGATGCTTCGTCCCAGGTCCACCCGCCGCGTGGGCGGGACGCCGGCACGAGCAGCGTCACCGCGGTCGGCGCCTGTGCGGCTCGCGTGCAGATCGCTTCGAGCACGTGCGGCTCGGCCGCCGTTCGGTCAGCCACGAGCAATATCGTCCGTGTGCGCATGTGCGGTCCCTCCTCGTACCCCTGGATATGCCTCCCAGCGAGTAGAGCCCACGCCCAGTCAAGGGAAGGTCAAGAGGCGTCCAGCACGGTGCAAGGGATCGAAGCTTGCCTGTCCACCAGACACAGCGGCGCGGGATTCCCTTCGGGACCTCGAAGCGCGTAGGGTGATGGCTACCTTGGGGCCGCGAGCCCTCCCCCGCCGATCTCGGAAGGTGGACGTGATGCAGCGACAGGACCTGGCGCGCCGGTACCTCGATGGACAGATGGGACGGCGAGTGTTCCTTCGCCGACTCGTGGGGCTCGGTGTGACGCTCCCTGCCGCGCTTGCCTATGCGGACCTGCTGCGCGCGGACCCTGCCGCGGCCGCGACGTTCGACTACTACGTCTACGTCCAGGACTACGCGTACACCCCGACCTCGACCAGGCTCGCGAACTTCGGCCAGGTCGTGGAATGGGGGTTCGACGGCTTCAGCACGCATTCGCACAGCGCGACCGACCCGACGGCCTGGATCAACTCCGGATTCAAGACCCCGGGGTCCGCGTACGACCTGGGCATGGCGTTCTCGGGCACGTTCAGGTTCCACTGCGCCGAGACATCGCACGCGCTGATGAACGGCAACATCAAAGTGCCGATGACGGTCTACCCGGCCGGAGGGCCGCGGGGCACGGCGTTCACGCTGGGGTGGTCCCAGATCTCGGGCCTCACCGAGTACTCGTTCGACGTGCAGCGCCGCCGGCCTTCCGACGCGAGCTTCCTGAATTGGATCCAGAAGACCAGCACGAGGGCGATCGTCTACACCCCTACCGCCAGAGGGCTCTACCGATTCCGGGCGCGAACGCGCAACACGGCGACCGGCAAGCTCAGCGGCTGGTCCCCGGTCCTCAGCCTCTCGGTCACCTAGCGCGGTCGCGGCCGTACGCCGTGGCGCGTAGGAGCTCGAACCAGAGTCCGATCCACGCGGCTATCGCGCCGAGCCACACCAGCGGAGCCACGCGGCGATAGAGGTTCGTGAGCTCGGAGCCGCCCCACGCGTGGACGTTCGCGCGCGTACCGCCGATGCGTCGCGGAAGGTAGCCCAGGAGGTGTCGGCGGAGGGTCTGCACGCCGATCACCCGGTCGCCGGGCGGCGTGGCGCGCACGATGATCTGCCCGAGCCCGCGGCCGCGCACGAAGTGGTGTCGCACGAGCGCGCACACGTCCGGACACGGGTTCGCGTGAACGATCTGCACTTCGGCGTCGCGCAGGGTGCGATAGCCCAGGCGGGCGAGCTCCTGGTTCACGGCGGTGTCCTCGCCCGCTCGCAGATCTTCGGGGAACCCCCCCACGCGGAGCAGGATCTCTCGCTCGTACGAGCAATGGGCCGGCGCGCCCTCGAGCTCCTCGGTCGGACGCCCCGGCAGCGACCCCGAGTGGTCGAGGAAGTACGCCGCCCACCCGCTGGGCGTCCGTGTCGCGTTGAACGTGCTGCCGGTGACCATGGCGTACCCCCGCTCGTGCGCGCGGATCCGCGCGGCAAGGCTCCCCTGCGGCAGCTCGATGTGGGACCCGGGGAACGAGACGAAGTCGCCGCGGGCCAGCGCGAGCCCGGCGTTGCGTGCGGCCCCGGGCAGCACGGCATCGGGGAGCTCGATCAGCGCGACATCGGGGAACCGCGTTCGAACGACCGCGGCGGTCGCCGGACTTCCGCTCACCACCACGATGGTCTCGAACGGCACCTCGGTTGCCTGGCCGGCCACCGAGCCCACCGCCCGTTCGATCCGGTCGGCGTCCTCGCGCGCGATCACGATCGCCGAGAGCACGGGGGCGCCCGGGTCGAACGCATCGGCGGCCTCCACCTCGGGGGCCGGCGCGTCCGCCAGGAACAGCAGGCCCTTCGGGCGAGCCACCCATGCGATCGGGACGCCGGGCGGCGCGAGGAGATCCTCGTAGGAACCCTGGTACGCGCCGTCCGGATCGGCCTCCCGGTATTTCTGCAGCCGTGCATGCCGGGACCGATCCGTGAGGCCCGCCAGGTGCTGGATCCGGACGGAGGTTCTGCGCCACCGGCTCGACGGGATCGCGACGGGCACCGGCACGAGATGCAGCCGCTCCGCCGGCAGGAGCTGGCCCGGACGCCAGGCGAAGGTCCGGAACACCCACAGCGCGGCCCGGTCGTAAGTGTCGGGCCCGATCATCCGGTGGACGAGGAACCCGTACGCCGCGCCGCGGTCGGCATCAGGCGAGGCGAGGAAGCTGCGCAGGGCGGCGGCGTCATCGGGATCGATCCGCTCGTCGGCGTCGAGGAACATGACCCAGCGAGGTGCAAGTTCCCCCGCGGCATCGAGCAACTCCTGGCGATTGCGCGCATCGTCCCAACCCGCGGCACTCTCGCGCACGGGGTGGCGGAGCACGCGACGCACCGCAGCGTGTGACGCCACGATGTCGAACGTGCCGTCGGTGGAGCCGTCGTCGAGCGCGATCACGGAGTCCGCCAAGCCGGCGACCGCGTCGAACCACCCCGGGAGCTCTTGCTCTGCGTTCCGCACCGGCAGGAGGAGGGTGAGCAGCGGACGGTCTCCGGAGCCTGCGGCCGCCTCCGCGAGCTCGTCCAAGCGCTCAGGCGAGACGAGCGCCGGCAGGTCCGCGGGGCGCGGAGCGCGAGCGATCACCTGCTCCGGCTCGGCATCGAGCCCGCCGAACGAAGTCGGGTAGCGCCCCTCGGGATCCGCCTCGCCGTACTTGCGGGCGCGGGCGTCGATCATGCCGTGGTCGGACGCTCCCGCGTGGTCGAGGGCGACCGTCGTCCGGACCCACGCCGGCCGTTCGATCTCGAGCGGGACCGGGTGGAAGTGCAACGGCTCCGAGGGCATGTGCAGGCCGGGGGACCACGCGAACACGCGATACACCCACGAGACGCGCGCGTCGATCCCGCCGCCCCCCCAGGCCCGGCGGTGGAGCAATCCATAGGCCAGGCCGGGCACGGCATCGGTCGCAAGGAAGCGCATGAGGGCATCGGCGTGATCCGGCTCGATCCATTCGTCGGCGTCGACCTGCACGATCCAGTCGGGCGCCCACGCGGCCGCGGCCTCGAGCAGGCGCGTCCGATTGCGCCCGTCGTGCCATCCCGCGGCCGTGGGCCGGGGCGGCTCGGTGAGGACGGTCCCGACGAACGACGAGGCCTCGAGCAGGGCCCGGGTTCGATCGGTGGAGCCGTCGTCGAGCGCCACGACGACGTCGCACCATCCGGGCGCCAGGTCGAGCCACCTCGCCAGTTCGCGCTGGGCGTTGCGAGCCGGCATCAATCCCACCACCATCGGTCGCGCCGCTGGTCCGCCGGCCGTCCAGTCGGCCGCCTCGCGCCGTACCCGGTCGAGGTCGACGTTGCCCGGGCATCCCTTGTCGGAGGTCACCTCCCGGTGGCCGACGACGTGGTCGGCATCGATCGGGATGCCCCACCGTTCGGCGGCCCGCGCGACGAGCCTGGCCGTGCTCGCGTATTGGGCGTTGGTTCGGATCACCTCGAACGGCTCACCGTCGTCCACCAGCTCGATACCGATGGACGTCAGGTTGGGCGATTCGCCCTCGGCGACGGCGCGGCGCGCCAGCGCGCCGGTGGCCTCGTGCACGCGCCCCGCATGCATCGCCGCGTCGTCCTCGGGCACGAACGAGCGCACGCGCCCGTCCAGGCCGACCAGGTGATGCGCGCTCACACGACTGCCAGGATCCTCGAACCAGTGGGTCGCCGATCGGAACGATCCCACGGTGGTGTGCACCACGATCCACGATGGTCGCCGACCACCTCGAGGCCCGCGGTGCGGCGAGGCGCGGACCTCGCCGATCATGCGCGCAAGGCCTGAAGGAGCCGCGCTCGAGGTCGGTTCGTCATCACGGCCGCGAGCATGGCAGCTCGATCAGCCTGCCGCGGCAGCCCGCTTCTCTTCGTACATCGTCGCGGTCGCGTCGAGCATCGCGAGGTAGTTCATGACGCCGTCGCGCGCCTCCTCGGCCTCGTCGGTGAGGCCCGTGAGCTGGTCGATCTTCCAATGCGTGAACAGGACCGGGAGCACGACCTGGTCGTGATGGATCCGCAGGTCGTAGATGCCCGCCTTCGCGATCTGCACGGCCTTCGCGCGAAACTCGGGGATCTCGAGGCCCGGCATCGCGAACCCGACCACCTCGCGGTTGATCGCCATCATCATCGCGGAGGGGTCGATCTCGAGGGCCTCCTTGCCCAGGTCGCGGTAGAAGACGTGGTGCAGGTTCTCGTCGGTGGCGATCCGCGCGGTGAGCTTGCGGATGAGCGTGTCCTCGGTCGCGACCCCCGTGTTGCGGTGCGCGATCCGGGTCGCGAGCTCCTGCAGCGTCGTGTAGACGACTCCACCAAGCGGGTCGGGATGGCCGTCCCAGCCCGGGTAGTACCCGCGGCTCACCTGATCCATCCGGCCGCGCTCCAACGCCACCGGGTCGAGCCCGCGCGTCACCGTCAGGTAGTCGCGGAGCACGATCGCGTGCCTGCCCTCCTCGGCCGTCCACAGGCGGACCCACTCTCCCCACGCGCCCTCCTGCCCGAACGTGTTCCACAAGGCGAGGTGGTAGTAGGGAAGGTTGTCCTCGGTGAGCAGGTTCACCTCGAGCGAGATCCGCGCGATCGGGCTCAGGTCGCTGTCCTGCTCCTCCCACGGCTCCTCGACGTAGTTCCGACCGACCTCGTACGGCACGTAGTCGTGCGGGAACCACTCGGTGGCCTTGGTTCGATGCAGCTCGAGACCGCGCGCCAGCGCGGGCTCGAGCGCCTTCAGCATGTGGAGGGCCGGCACGATCGGGTCGGTCGGCGGGGCGGTCTGCGCGGGGACTTCGTTCGTGTGGGTCTGTGTCACGGGCGATCCTCCATAGGTGTTCGCCGGTGCGACCGGGGAAGGTGGGGCGGCGGATGGCACCCGATCGGTTCGTCGGGCCTTTATCTACTGTATCCCGTGGGCGGCCCAAGGGGTCGTTGCGCCCTCGACCGCGCCGTCGGGCAACGCGATCGTGGCCCCGCGCTCAGTACGTGAGCACGCGATCGTGTGCGAACGCGAGCTGCACCAGCACGTTGGGCGTGGCCATCTCGATCGGGACCCCGCCGGTGTCCTCGGGAGTCAGGCCCCGAGCCTTGCTCGACATGCCCGACGCGTAGAACGTCGCGCCGCCTGCGACCAGTGCCTCGAGGTGTTCCCGCACGGACCCGGTGCCGACACCATGCGCCGCGTCGGCGGTGGGCGCCCTCAGCAGCTGGACCCCGTCGCCCGCGAGAAACAACGCCACCTCGTGCCCATCGTCCTGCGCGCACCTGGCGACCAGGAGCCCAAGCGCCGCTCGCGTCGCCGCCTCAGGCCCGACGGTGATGTGCACCAGCAGCTTCGCCATATGTCCCCCTCGTTCAGTCGCTCGGACCCCAGGATGACGTCCGTGACGGTTCTGCGCTCGACCCCACCCGATCCGCACCTCTCGAGCGCTCACGGAATCGGCTCCCCAGCTATCCTTCGGCGGTGCGCATCGGGATCCACCTCCGCCACTGGGAAGGGACCCCGCACGACCTGGTGCCGCTCGCGCGCGAGGCGGAGCGGCTCAGTCTCGATTCGGTCTGGGTGTCGGAGACCTGGGGGTCCGACGCGATGGTGCTCACCACGTGGCTAGCCGCGCATACCGAGCGCATCGGCGTGGGCGTCGGCGTGGCCCAGATGCCCGGACGAACGCCCGCGAACGCGGCGATGGCCTCGATCACGATCGACCACCTGAGCGGCGGCCGCTTCCGGCTCGGTCTGGGCACCTCAGGCCCGCAGGTCGCCGAGGGCTGGCACGGCACCGTGTTCGATCGCCCGCTCGCGCGTACCCGCGAGTACGTCGACATCGTGCGGGCCGTCATCGCCCGTGAGAACCCCGTGCGCCATGAAGGGCCTCACTACCGCCTGCCTGCGTCGGGTGGGACCGGCCTGGGGAAGCCGCTGAAGACCAACGTCCGCTCGCTGCGGGCGGCGATCCCGGTGTACCTCGCCGCGATGGGACCCCGCAACGTCGCGCTCGCGGCCGAGATCGCCGATGGGTGGCTGCCCCTCCTGTACTCACCCGACCACCCCGGGGTGTTCGCCGGGCCGCTGCGCGAAGGGCTCGCGTTACGCGATCCGACGCGCGGTGCGCTCGACATCGCGCCGATGGTGTGGGTCGCGATCGGCGAGGACCTGGCCGCCTGCCGGGATCAGGTCCGCCCCATGATCGCGCTCTACGTCGGAGCGTACGGATCGGAAGGCGCGAACTTCTACCATTCCCTCGTCTCCCGATACGGCTTCGAAGCCCACGCAGCGCGCATCCAAGCGCTCATGCTGGACGGGAAGCGCGCCGAGGCCGTGGCCGCCGTGCCCGACTCGATGGTCGACGCCGTCGCCCTCGTCGGGCCGACGGCGCGTGTGGCCGAGCGCCTGCAGGTCTACCGCGACGCGGGGGTCACGACCCTCCTCGCCCAGACCACCGAGCTGCACACGATCGCCGAGACCATCGCGGCCGCGGAGCGAGGAGGCGTGACGTGAAGGTGGCCCCCACCGATCCCGAGACCGAGCGCGAGCTCGTTGCGCTCGCGCACTCGTTCGCCCAGCACGAGATCCGCCCGGTGGCCGCGGCCCTCGACGAGGCCGAAGCCTTCCCGTGGGAGGTGTTCCACGCGGCGTGCGCGCTGGGTTTGGCGAGCGCGGACATCCCGGCCGAGTACGGCGGCATGGGCATCGAGAGCCTCGTCACCGCGTGCCTGATCACCGAAGAACTGACCTGGGGCGACAGCGGGGTGTCCGCGGTGATCAGCGGCAACGGCTTCTTCGCCGGACCGATCCTCGCCCTCGGTACGGATGAGCAGAAGCGCAGGTGGGTCACGCCGCTCACTCAGCCCGACTCGCCGGCCGCCGCGCTCGCGCTCACCGAGCCCGGCGCGGGATCCGACGCCGCCGCGATCATCACGCACGCCCGGCGTGTCGACGGCGGCTACGTTCTGAAGGGCTCCAAGACGTGGATCTCGAACGCCCCCGACGCCGATCGCTACCTGGTGTACGCCACGGTGGAGCCCGGCTCCCGGTCCCGCGGTATCACGACCTTCGTGGTCGAGAAGGGCGACGAGGGGTTCTCGTTCGGCGCGAAGATCCCGAAGCTGGGCACGCGGTGCTGCCCGAGCGGGGAGCTGTTCTTCGAAGAGTGTTTCGTGGCCGAGGACCGCCGGATCGGCGAGGAGGGGCAGGGGTTCGGCGGCGTGCTGGAGTGGTTCGACCGCTCGCGTGTGCTGCTGGCGGCGGGCTCGTGCGGCGTCGGGCGCGCCGCCCTCGAGCACGCGGTCGCCTACGCGAAGGAACGTGAGGCCTTCGGCCAGAAGATCCATGGGTTCCAGGCGGTCTCGTTCCGGCTGGTGGATGCGAAGCTGAAGCTCGAGCAGGCGCGGCTGCTCACCCACCACGCCGCGCGGCTGGCCGACGCCGGCGAGCCCTACACGACGGAGTCGGCGATGGCGAAGGTGGCCGCGAGCGAGGCCGCGTTCTTCGCGGCGTGGGCCGCCATGCAGACGTTCGGCGGGAACGGCTACTCGCGCGAGTTCCCGGTCGAGAAGCTGCTGCGCGACGCCAAGCTCGATGAGATCTGGGAGGGCACGAGCGACATCCAGCGAATGATCGTGGCGCGAGATATGTTCCGTGACGAGGAGGAGCGGCGCTGACCGGCGCCCCCGTACCCCGCGCAGCACGCGACCTCCGCGCGCTGTTCGATCCGGACTCGGTGGCCCTGGTCGGCGGATCCGACGACCCGGTCTCGTGGGGGTATCGGACCGCCACGGTGCTGCTCGAGGGCGCCCATCGCCGGCCGGTGTGGTTCGTGAGCCGCACGAAGCCCTCGGTGCAGGGGCACGCCACGTTCCCATCGCTCGCCGAGCTGCCCGAGCCCGCCGAGCTCGTGGTGCTGCTCGTGCCGGCGCGCGTCCTCGAACGGGCGGTGTCCGAGTCGATCGACACCGGCGCGAAAGCGATCGTGGCCATCACGGCGGGAGTCGGCGAAGCCGGGGAGGAGGGGCGCGCGACCGAGGAGCGAATCCGAGACCGCGCGCGCGCGGCCGGGGCCGTCCTGGTGGGCCCCAACTGTATGGGCGTGCTCGACACCTCGACCGAGCTGTACGCAGCTCCCTGGATCCGGCTGCCCCCCGGTGACGTCGCGTTCATCTCGCAGAGCGGCAACTTGGCGTTCGACCTGCTGTATCGGGCCCGGGAGGTCGGGGTAGGGTTCTCCCGGTTCGTGTCGCTGGGCAACCAGGCCGATGTGATCGCGGCCGATGTCGTGGCCTCGTGCGCGGACGACCCGGCGACCCGCGTGGTCACGGTCTACGCCGAGGACTTCGTCGACGGGCGCGCGTTCGTGCACGCAGCAATCACCGCGCGCGAGTCGGGGAAGGAGGTCGTGGTCTTGTCGCCGGGCGGCACGGAGGCGGGGGCACGCGCGGCGCGGTCGCATACCGGCGCGCTCGCGAGCGACGATGCCTTGACCGAGGCCGCTTGCGAGGCTGCGGGCGCGTTCCGCGTCCGCACCGTGCGGGAGATGATCGACATGGTCGTGGCGCTCAGGTCCGCGATGCGCCCGCGCGGCCGGAGGGTCGCGATCGTCACCACGGGCGGCGGCAACGCCGTGATCACCGCGGAAGCCCTGGCCTCGGCCGGGCTGGAGGTGCCGATGCTATCCGACGCCACGGCCGATGCAGTGGCGGCCGCCGTGCCCCGGATCGGGTCGCGCACCAACCCTGTGGACCTGATCGATGACACGCTGAACGACGGACGCATCATCGCCGACGTCGCCGCCGTGCTCGCCGATTCCGACGAAACCGACACCATCGTTATGACGGGTCAGTCCCTCTCGCTCTGGGGCGGGATCGACGACGAGGTCGCGCGTACGGAAGTCGAGAGCGTGCCGATCTACCTCGACGTGGCCCGCCAGACCGGCGTCGCGATCTTCGTGAACACCGACCGCACGACTACCGAGGCGGCGCGCGCGGCACAGATGGCCGGCGTGCCCGTCTACCGCGACCCGGAATCGGTCGCGTCGGTACTGGCGGCGCTCGTCCACGACGCCGAACGTGGACCGCTCGGCGTGGCGTCGCCGCCCGAGGCCGAGGCCCCGATCCCGTCGCCGGACGGGTACTGGGGTGCGCGCGTGGTCGTGGCCGCGATCGGGATCCCGCTCGCGGCGGCGCAGCGCGTCACCACCCTGGACGCGGCGATCTCGGCGGCCGATGACCTCGGATTCCCGGTCGTGCTGAAGGCCCTCGGCCCGCTCCACAAGTCCGATGTGGGTGGCGTCGCGCTGGGCCTCGCCAACGCTGACGCACTCGCCTCGGCGTGGTCGGGCATCGAGGCAGGGCTTCACCCCGATGCGTACTCCATCGAACGCCAGATCGAGACCGCCCACGCCGTCGAGCTGATCGTGGGCGCGAAATGGGACCCGCGCTTCGGACCGGTCGCCCTGGTCGGCGCCGGGGGCGTCGTAGCCGAGCTCGCCCCCGACGTGGCGGTGGCGCTGGGTCCCGTCGACATCGCGGCCGGCGAACGGCTGCTCTGCAGGCTCCGCGCCGCACCGTTGCTCTTGGGCTACCGGGGCCGTCCCCTGCTCGACGTGGCCGCGGCCGCTTCAGCCTTCTCCCGCCTCTCGACGTGGGCCGCCGCACACCCGGAGATCCGCGAGATCGAGATCAACCCGCTGCTGGTGTCGTCCGACGGTGTCGTCGGGCTCGATGCCCGCATCCTTATGCAGGAGGAACGATGACGATCTACCTCGACGACATCGCGACCGGCCACGAGGTGGTCACCGCGCGCCGCACGATCACCGAGGCCGACATCCTGTGGTTCTGCGGTCTGTCGGGCGACTTCAACCCGCTGCACACCGACATCGAGTTCATCCACGAGCACACGCCGTTCCGCGACCGGATCGCGCACGGCCATCTCGTACTCTCGATCACCGGCGGCCTGCGGAGCGAGCTCGACGACTGGCGGATCATCGCCTACCTGGACTGCCGGCGGCGCTTCCTGGCGCCGGTATACGCGGGCGACACGATCCATGCCATCTACCGCGTCACGGAGTCGCGGCCCTCGTCGTCTCGGCCCGGCACCGGCGTGGTCACGTGCGAGGTCGAGACCCGCAACCAGGACGGCGAGGTCGTGCAACAGGGCACGGACGTGCTCCTGATCGGGGTCGTCGAGGCAGCCGGCGGGGGGACGCCGGGGTGAGCCCGCGCGAGGACCCCCATGCGAGACGGATCGACGTGGAGGGCATCCCGATCGCCTGGGAGGAGCGGGGTGTCGGGACACCGATCCTGATGATCCACGGATGGTCGGCCGACCGCCGGTACATGCTCGCCGACCTCGAGCCGATCTTCGTCGCGCACCCCGGCTGGCGGCGGATCTACCTGGACCTTCCCGGTCACGGAGCGACGCCGGCGCCCGGATGGCTCTCCACCCAGGACCAGATGCTCTCGATCGTGCGGGGGTTCATCGACGCCGTGCTTCCCGACGGCCGGTTCGCGGTCGCGGGCAACTCCTACGGCGGCTACCTCTCGACGGCGCTGATCCGTTCGATGCCGGGGCGAGTCCTGGGAGCCGCGCTGCTCGTGCCCGACACGCCCGCACCCGACGGCACGCGCGACACCCCGCCACAGATCACGCTGCGGGAGGACCCGTCGATCTTCGGCGACCTCGCCCCGGACGAGGCCTGGATCCCCGGCGGCCTCGTGGTGCACGAGCGGCGGATGCTCGAGGAGATCCGCGTCCACGACATGCCCGCGTATCGGGTGGCGGATCGGGCGTTCCTCGCGCGACTCGACGCGAACTATCTCGTCACGGGCGACGCCGGACGCCCCGGCGCGCCGTTCGAGGAGCCGAGCATCATCCTCACCGGGCGCCAGGACTCGACGGTGGGCTACCAGGGCGCGTGGGCGCTCGTTGAGGAGCTGCCCCGCGCCACCTTCGCGGTGCTGGACGCGGTCGGCCATCACCTCGGGCGTATCGAAGCACCGGCGTTGTTCCGGGCGCTGGTCGGCGACTGGCTGCAACGGATGCAGGCCGAAGCGAGCTGACTGCTGCCCGCCCCGGATAGCTCGCGTCAGCGAGCGCGCCGGCGGCGCGAGCCACCGGCGCGCTCGGGCGCGGACGAACTCAGGCGGTGGGTGATTTCTTCGCGATCATCCGCTCGTAGATCACGATGATCACGATCGCGACGATCAAGGATCCGATCCAGGCGACCCCTTCGTTGCCGGAGAAAACCGTATTCCATAGAAGGCCGCCGACGATCGCCGCGACCACGCCGATCACCATCGTGAGGCCCCAGCTCATCGACTGCTTGCCTGGCAAGATCAGGCGGGCGAGGGCGCCGATGATGAGACCGGCGATCGCGTAGACGACGATGTCCATGAATCCGATGTTGTCCAAGACGGATGCTCCTTCTCGAGTCCCACTCGCGTGGTGCGAGCGCGGCACCGAATCCTACGGCAGGGAACCCGGCCCGGACAAAACCGGCGAGTTACCCGGCCCGATCCCCCGCCGGATCGCGGCCCTGGAGCTTCAGCCCGACCACCCGCCACCTGCGCCACACGACGAAGACCGCGATCAGCACGAGCGATGCAAGGCTCGCCGCGATCGCGGGCCACACGACCGCCGTGACCGAGAGCGCGCCCGAGACACCGTCTTCGCCCAGGCTCAAAAAGGGATTGCCAGCGCCCGCCGTCGTCACGGTGGAGACCGGACGTGCGGCCGTCCGACCCGCGTGCGTCGCCAGCGCCACCACGACCCCCAGCGCGACCATGAGACCGGGGTCGACGTCGACGACCTTGGCCGCCGCCATCGCGAGGATCCCGCCCACGATCGGCGCGACGGCCAGGCCGATCAGATGCAGCACGTGATCCACTACCGGGACCTTGTCGCCGACGAAGTCGGCCAGCCCGACGACCCCGATCGCCGCAAGCACCAGCGGATCGCCGAGGTGATCCCACGGACCCGGCAGGGCGATCAGGTCGGTGAAGCGCGAAAGGAGTCCCACCGCCAGCAGCGGCACGTAGGCGTTCAGACCCGCCGCGGTCGACAGCCCTAACGCCATGAAGTAGCCGGTCACGGCATCCATCCGCGGGTGACGCTAGCAGGGCCCGCGGAGTCCGAACCGGTGTCCCCCGCCGCCGCGGACTCACATCTTCGCCAAGATCCCCCGGACCTCGTTCCCGTCGAACGCGCGCATCGTGTGCGTCCGCACGTTCCCTGCGGACGAGAGCTTGGCGAGGAACGCCACGGCGGTCTCGTCGTCGGCGAACTCGGAGATTGCGATCAGGTCGTACTGGCCCATCGTCCAGTAGATCTGCATCGATCCGCCCATGTCGGACACCGTCTTCTGGGCGGCCTCGGCGCGATCGACCGTGCTGTCTGCGTGCTTGGCTCCCTCGTCGGTCCAGTTCACCAAACTGATGTACGTGGCCACGATGGCCCCCTTTCGTCTCGGGCAGGACCAGATCGTAGAACGTCGGGCGGTCGCACGCTCGCCGCCGGCCGGATGGACCGGATCGACGCGGACCGCTAGCCTCCCGTCCGCGATGAGGGATCCCGGATGCACCTGAGCCCCACCGAGCTCGCACGCCTGCAGATCTTCCAAGCAGCGGAACTTGCGCGACGCAACCGCGCCGCCGGGCTCGCGCTGAACGCGCCCGAGGCGATCGCGATCGCGTGCGACGAGATGCACCTCGCCGCACGCACTGGTGGGTCGATCGAGGACGTCATGAGGGCCGGCGCCGCCTCGGTCGCACCCGGCGAACTGCTCGACGGGGTGGCCGGCCTGGTGGCCGAGATCCGCCTCGAGGTCATGCTGGGCGAGGGAACCCGCCTGGTGGTGCTCCGAGGTCTCGGCGACAACGGCGAGCGCACGCTGCACCCGGGAGAGGTCCGCACGGCCGCGGGCGAGGTCACGGTCAACCCCGGGCTCGACGTCTTCGAGCTCGAGGTGACGAACACGTCCGACCATCCCGTGCGCATCTCGTCGCACTTCCCGTTCGAGCGCACGAACCAGCGGCTGTCGTTCGACCGGGCGGCTGCGGGCGGCACCCGGCTGGATATCCCGGCGGGCGACACGGTGCGGTGGGCGCCGGGCGAGACGCGCACGGTGCGGCTCGTACGGATCCCCGAGGGCCGCGCCTGATGCCGTTCGGGATGTCGCGCGAGGAGTACGCAGGCCGCTACGGGCCCACCGCCGGAGACTGCGTGCGCCTGGGCGACACCGACCTATGGGTCGAGGTGGAGGCCGACCACGTCGGCTTCGGTGACGAGCCGCTGTGGGGCTATGGCAAGAACATCCGCTCGCGCATGACGCAGTCCGACCAGGTCGCCGCTGAGAGCGAGCTCGACGTGCTCGTGGCTGGAGTGCTCGTGCTCGATCCATACCTCGGCGCCGTGAAGGCGAACATCGGGATCAAGGATGGGCGCGTCGTCGGGATCGGGCGAGCGGGCAACCCCGACATCACCGACGGGATCGACATGACGATCGGGCCGAACACACTCCCGATCATGGGCTACGGGCTGATCGCCACGGCGGGCGCCGTGGATAGCCATGT
Source organism: Actinomycetota bacterium (assembly GCA_039933515.1). Lineage (GTDB taxonomy): Bacteria > Actinomycetota > UBA4738 > UBA4738 > HRBIN12 > JAOUEA01. The sequence continues at coordinate 7,539 of JBDTNY010000118.1, read as the reverse complement.
GCACCTGATCACCCCGCAGCTCGTGCCCGTCGCGATGGCGGCGGGCGTCACGACCCTGATCACGGCCGGGTTCGAGGAACCGCCGATGGCGATGAGGATCACGATGCGGGCCTTCGAGTCGCTCCCCGTGAACCTGGGCCTGCAGGCCAGCGCGCGCACCGACGTCCCCGCGGCCGTCGAGCGCGTGATCGAGGCCGGTTCGATCGGCTTGAAGATCCACGAGGACTGGGGCGCCTACCCCGAGGTGATCGACGCGACGCTCCGCCTGGCCGACGCCTATGACGTCGCCGTCTGCCTGCACACCGATTCGCTGAACGAGTCGGCCGAGCTCACCGACACGGTGGCGGCGATCGCCGGACGCGCCGTCCACGCGTACCACGTGGAGGGGACCGGAGGCGGGCACATCCCCGACCTGCTCGGCCTCGTGCGCGAACCGAACATCGTGTGCTCGTCGACGACGCCGACGGTGCCGTTCGGCACGGGCACGGCACGCGAGCATGTCGACATGATCCTGATGGTGCACGGCGGCAACCCCGATGTGGCCGGGGACGTGGAGGCCGCCTCGGAACGCGTGCGGCCGGTCACGATGGCCGCGGAGGGGCCGCTGCACGACCTCGGCGCGATCTCGATCATCAACAGCGACTCCCAGGGCATGGGACGGATCGGCGAGACCGTGCGCCGCACCTGGCAGCTGGCCCACGCGATGAAGGCATGGCGCGCGTCGGAGCTCGGTGCCGGGTGGCCCGAGCCCCCCGCGGTCCCACGCTCCGTGGGCGTCACGCCAGGCGGCGCCGACAACGAGCGGGTGCTCCGGTACCTGGCGAAGTACACCTCCGAGCCCGCGATCACGCACGGGGTGGCCGACGAAGTGGGGTCGCTACGGCCCGGTCGCCTCGCCGACATCGTCCTGTGGGAGCCCTCACGGTTCGGGGTACAGCCCGCGCTCGTGCTGAAAGGGGGGCATTTCGCGTGGGGACCGCTCGGCGTGGGCAACGCCGCCGTCGAGGGCGTCGAGCCCGTCGTCTTCGCGCCTCACTGGGCCGCTACGGGTGCGGCAGCGGCCTCGGTCGCCACCACGTTCGTCTCGCAGGCGGCCCTGGACGCCGGGGTCCGCGAGCGACTGGGCAGCGCGCGGCGGTTCGTGGCGGCGCGCGACATGCGCGGGGTCCGCCGCGCTTCGCTGGTCGCGAACCGCGAGGCTCCTCCGATCGAGGTCGACCCGAGCGACGGCGCGGTCCGGCTCGAGGGGCGCGACCTACGGTGCGAGCCGGTCGACGAGGTGCCGCTGAACCGCCGCTACCTGCTGAGCTGACGTCCCCCAACGTCCTCCCGGCGGTGCTGCACGGAACTGCTCGCTCGGGATCCTGGCGACGTTCCTCGGCGGTCGACGGGAGGTCCGACCGAGCGCGATGCGTAGGTACGAGCGGCCGGTTCGCGGTGCGCAGCCATAGGGTGGTAACTAGGAGGCGATACCGATGTCAGTGCAAACCCGTACCCGTGCCACGAACGTGCTGGTGATCGGCTCCGGGGGTGCCGGTCTGCGAGCCGCGATCGCCGCCACCAGGGCCGGAGCCGAGGTCGTCATCATCGGCAAACGCGCCCGCCAGGACGCCCACACGGTGCTCGCGGCCGGAGGCATCAACGCCGCCCTCGGCACACGCGACCCGGAGGACTCGTGGCAACAGCACTTCGCCGACACGATGCGCGACGGCTACTCCCTGGCAAACCCGCGCATGGTCGAGATCCTCGCTACCGAGGCTCCCGCCGCGGTGCTCGAGCTCGCCGACTGGGGTTGCGGGCTCGCGCGTTCCGACGACGGCCGGCTCGATCAGCGGTTCTTCGGCGCTCACACGTATCGCCGCACGTGCTACGCGGGCGACTACACCGGCCGTGCCATCGTCCGTACCCTCGGATCCGTCGTGTCCGAGCTCGGTATCTCGTTCGTGCCCGGACAATATGTCTCGCAACTCCTCGTGGCCGACGGCACGTGTTTCGGTGCGTTCGCGTTCGACCTCGCGACGGGTGAGGGCACGGCCTTCCTCGCCGACGCGGTGGTGCTCGCCACAGGGGGGCACACCAGGATCTGGCGTCGATCCTCGTCGAGGCGCGACGAGAACTACGGAGAAGGGATGGCGCTCGCGCTTGCCGTCGGGTGTCGACTCTCGGACATGGAGCTCGTGCAGTTCCACCCCACGGGGATGGTGCAGCCCGAGGACGTCGCGGGCACGCTCGTGACGGAGGCGGTTCGGGGCGAAGGGGGGAGGCTGTTCAACGCGCTCGGCGAGCGCTACATGGAACGGTATGACCCCGTGCGCCTCGAGCTGTCTACGCGTGACCGCGTGGCGCTGGCGAACTACACCGAGATCATCGAGGGCCGCGGCGGTCCCCATGGCGGGGTCTTCCTCGACATCTCGCATCTCGAGAAGGCGCAGATCCTCGAGAAGCTCCCGCGGATGCATCGACAGTTCATCGAGTATCAGATGCTCGACATCTCGAAGGAGCCGATGGAGGTCGCACCCACAGCTCACTACTCGATGGGCGGCGTGGTCGTGGACCCCGAGACCACGGCGACCGATCTCGACGGTCTGTTCGCCGCCGGGGAGGTGACCGCCGGCCTCCACGGGGCGAACCGACTGGGCGGCAACTCGCTCGCCGAGACCCTTGTATTCGGAAAGCGCGCCGGCGAGCAGGCGGCCCTACGATCGGCCTCGACCGACATGACGCTCCGGCCGCGCGCCGTGATCGAGGACGCGGCGGGTGAAGTGGAGGTGATGGTTCGCCCGGGTCCCGAGCTCGCGCGACCCCTGCAGCGCGCAACGCGCGACCTCATGTGGGAGACGTGCGGCGTCGTCCGCGACGATGCTGCCCTGCGACGCGGGCTGGAGGGGATCCGCGAGCTCGCGGGTGTGGCTGCAGATGTCGACGTGAGCCCGTCGGAGGAGGGATGGGGCGACCTGGGCAATCTCCTCGACCTCCGCTCTGCGCTCGCGACCGCCGAAGCGACCCTGCTGAGCGCCCTGGCGCGCAAGGAAAGCCGCGGCGCGCACAACCGAGCCGACTTCCCGACCTCTCTCGACTCGCAGCTCGTCAATCACCGCGTGCGGCAGGACGCGGCGTCGGGACACCTCTCGCTCGCGAGCGATCCTGTGCCCCCGGCGAGCCGAGAGCTTTCCCCGTGTCTTGCGGACGGGGATGTCGCGGTCGGCGGGGACCGCCTCCTGGAATAGCCGCAGAAGTCGTCAAGACCTGCGCAGCCGTCGCAGCGCCGCCCCTGCGGCGTGGTACCCGCTCATGCCGTGCACGCCGCCGCCGGGAGGCGTCGAGGCCGAGCAGATGAACAGGTCCGGCGCAGGAGTCGTGTACGGCACGAGGCGCAGCAGGGGCCGAGCGAACAGCTGCAGTCCGTCGTGGGCGCCCCCGGAGATGTCGCCGCGCACGTAGTTCAGGTTGTATCGCTCGTAGTCCGCCGGCGTGGTCACGTGCCGGGCCAGGATGTGATCGCGGAACCCGGGCGCGAAGCGTTCGATCTGCCCCTCGATGCGATCGGTCATGTCGACGGTCGAGCCGGCGGGCACGTGGCAGTAGGCCCACACGGTGTGCTTGCCCGCGGGTGCCCGTGTCTCGTCGAAGAGGCTCTGTTGGGCGAGCAACACGTACGGCCGCTCCGGATGGTCACCGCGCGCGACCGCGGCCTCGCCCGAGGCGACCTCTTGCAACGTGCCACCCAGGTGGACCGTGCCGGCCCGCAGCAGCTCCCGGGCCGTCCACGGGATCGGCCCGTCGATCGCCAGGTCGAGCTTGAAGGCGGCGGGTCCGTGGCGGAAGCGCCGCAGTCGACGACGGTATCCCTCCGGGAGTCGCTCGCCGGCGATCGCAGCGACCTGCGCCGGGTCGAGGTCGAAGAGCGTGACGCGGGCGCGGGGCAGTTCGGCGAGGGAGGTGACCCGCCGGCCCGTCTCGATCCGACCGCCGATCGAGCGCAGGTAGGACGCCATCGCGTCGACGAACCGCCCGGCGCCCCCGCGCGCGACCGGCCAGCCCTCGGCATGGCCGGTGACCGAGAGCATCAACCCGAAGGCCGCCGTGAAGGGCCGGTCGAGCGGCAGGATCGAGTGCCCCGCCAGGCCGGCGAACAGCGCCCTCGCGGGCTCACCCCTGAACAGCGAACCGGCCAGCCGGCGGGCGCTCAACACCCCGGGCACGCCGAAGCGTGCCATCACGAGGGGATGCCGCACCCCTTCGGTCAGCGGCCCGAGCGATGCATCGGCCAGATCACGCCAGCGTTCAACGAGCGGGCCGACGAGCCGGCGGTACGCCGCCGCGTCGGGCCCAAGACCCGCCGCCGTGGCATCGACCGACCGATGCAGCAGCACCGCGGTGCCGTCGTCGAGCGGATGCCCCGCGGGCACTGGGGGCTGCACCCACGTGAGACCGTGCTCCTCGAGGGGCAGGGAGCGCAGGAACGGCGAGCCCGCGCCCAGCGGCATCACGGCCGCGCAGACGTCGTGCACGTACCCTGGCAAGGTCAGCTCGGCGGAGCGACTGCCACCACCCACGGTGGGGCCGGCCTCGACGACCTGCACCTCACGACCGGCCGCCGCGAGACGGATGGCTGCGGCGAGCCCATTCGGGCCCGCCCCCACGACCACCGCATCGAGCTCCGGGCTCCTCAACCGTCGGTCCTCAGCCGGACCGGCGGTGCGATCCGCACATCGACCCCCGCCGCGTAGCGCACGGTCGGGTCGCCCGCCGGCTCCGGCAATCCGGCGGCCCCGAGCAGGTCCTGCCGCAGGCCCACGAGCTCGGCGGCGCGCAGGGACCACGGCGCGTGATCGATCCGGCCGAGCACCAGGCCCCGGCGCCCTGCCGAATACAAGCGCCACCGCGAAACCAGGAAGTGGTCGAGGTCCGACATCTCGCCAGACCGGATCGGGTCGCCCACCTCCACCTCGATCCGGCAGCTTGAGTCCTGCGCCTCGCGCCGCACGCTCGCGTAGCGAACCCTGCGACCGTTCCCGTCGATCCGCATCGCGGCCCACCGATACGGGAGCCCGAACCATCCGCGCGCCACAGCGACCGCGGGAAGGCGCGCCGCGTCGAGGGAGAAGAAGTACACCCCCGGCCGGCCATCGGGGCCCACGACGTAGGTTCGCACGTTCGTCTCCGGGAACGTCGACAGGTAGGGGACCGGCGGGAGACCCGGCAGCGCCACCTGCATCTGGAACGGGATCAGCCCGGCCCACGCCCTCCCCTGGAAGGTGTCGACGCGCAGTCCGGCGGGAAGCAGCGCTTGCACGACCGCCGGATCGAACGGCCAGTGGAGATACGTGAGCCAGCGCCACCGGTTCGTCATCACCGCCCGCCGGACAGGCTCCGGACACGAGGGCGCAGGCGCCGACGCCGCGAACCCCACCCCCCCGACCCCGTCACGCTCCATGGGCTCAGGCTAGAACGCCGTCGAAGGCAACGACGTCTCCCCGGCTTCGATCGCGTGCACGATCCGCTCCGCCACCGCGACGGGCTCGAGCCCCTCGGGCAGTGACGGCGCGATGCCGAGGATCGGTCTCCCGGCCAGACCGGTCTCGGTATGGGGTGGCCTCGCGTCGATGACTCGCACCTTGATCCGTCGCAGCTCCCGGGCGAGCGCCGTGTCCGCCGCGGTCAACGCCGCCTTGGTCGCCGCGTACACGGCCATACCCGGCGAGGGTTGCTCCGCCACCACGGCCGAGAGCTGCACGACGAATCCCTGGTTCTCCTGTAGCGCAGGCAGCACCCCCCGGAGCAGCCATAGCGGACCCATCGCGTTCGTCAGGAACAACTCCTCGATCGTGTCGTCGTCGTGCTCGAGGAGCGACCCGAACGCGACCACCCCGGCGGCGTTGATGAGACCGTCGAGTCCCCCGAACGCCTCGGTCGCCGCCTGAGCGATACGCCCCCCGCAGGAGGGGTCCCGGATGTCAACCTCCACGATCGCCGCGTTCGGTATGCCGACGGAACGCAGGCGCCCCGAGTCGAGGCCCGCAAGGAGCAGGCTCGCCCCCCGCCCGGCCAGCACGTGCGCGATGGCCGACCCGAGGCCCCCGGATGCCCCGAGGACCGCAACGCGGGCACCCTCGAGAACGGGGCGGGCCACACCGTCACCCATCACGGCGCACCGAGCGAGGTCTCTCCTCGGGTGATCGCGCCAGGATTCGGCGCAGTGCCGGTTCGACCTCCGGATCGCCGAACCCGAAACCTGCATCTTGTAACACCGCCGGAACGACCTTCGCACTCGAGAGGAGCGCCTCGTCGGCGCGCTCCTTGCCCGCGATCACCCTGAGAACCGGCCCGGGTGCCCACCAGGGCGCCGGCCGGCGCAGCACGCGTCCGAGCGTCTTAGCGAACGCTGCGTTCGTCACCGCGGCGGGCGCGGCCGCGTTCACTGGTCCGCGGAGCCGGCCGTTCGTGATCGCGAACCTGATCGCCGCGACCTCGTCCTCGAGCGTGATCCACGGGAACCACTGGCGACCGTCACCGAACCGGGCGCCGAGCCCGAGCTTGAACGGCGTCAGAAGGAACGGCAGCAGCCCGCCGTTGGTGGAGAGCACGTTCGCGGTGCGCAGGAGAACCAGGCGGACCCCGGCATCCGTCACCGGCAGCGCCGCCGCCTCCCAGGCCCGGCAGACTTCGGCCCTGAAGCCCTCTCCCGCCGGCGCCTCCTCGGTGAGCTCGCGTTCTCCGCCATCACCGTAGAAGCCCGTCGCGGTGCCGCAGACGAAGACGGTCGGGGGACGCTGCAGCCGCCCGAGTGCCGACGCGAGCAGGGCCGTGCCCTCGGCCCGAGAGCGCATGATTTCTTGCTTGTGGGCCCGGGTCCATCGCGTGTCCCCGATGCCGGCCCCGGCCAGGTGCACCACTGCATCCAGCCCCTCGAGACCATCGGCCTCGATCGTGCCCCCGACCGGATCCCATCGAACCTTGTCCCCCTCGGACCCCCGTGTCTGCGGTCGAACGAGCCGCACGACCCGATGACCGTCCTGGCCGAGCGCGTCGGCGAGCGAGCCTCCGATCAGACCGCTCGCCCCGGTGATCGCGACGTCCATCGCGTCAGCGCTCGCCGAAGTGCTGGTCTTCCTCGCCGAGTTCGGCGAATCGCGCGTAGCCGAGCCCCAACGCGGCGGTGAACACCCCGATGAAGATCACCGCGCCGATCCCGAAGATCACGCCGTCGGCGATCGCAACGACGGGGCTCACCGTCCCGTCCCCCGCGGACTCAGCAGCGCACCTAGCGACAGGATGGACGGCACCCAGAGGCCCACGAACACACCCAGCAGGCGATCGGGGTCACCCAACACGCCGAACCACAACGACACCGACAGCAGGAACGAGACGAACGCCGCCGCCAGGAAAATCACGATCGACAACTTCGGATCGAGCTTCATGTCTCACACTCCCTTTCGTCGGTGGGGATACGGAGGCAATGCAGGGATGGATCGCTTTCCTCGCGGCGTGCAGAGGTTTTCCTTGCGCCCGCGTTCGGGGGGGGGGGGGGGGATGCGA